>DASRZI010000589.1:0-19272 GCA_035686605.1 Candidatus Zixiibacteriota bacterium | reverse complement strand
AGCGGGTGGCGCTGGGCCATCTCTGGGTCCAACAGCGGTTTAACAGAAATGCCTGTCTGATCATCACCCGATTGGAATTCGAGTTCCTGAGCCTCCTGGGCCAGGATGGTGAAATGGAAGGTCGATCCCTTTCCTGGCAAGCCTTCACTTTCCACCCACATGGTCCCGTCCATCAGCTCGCACAGGTGACTGCTCACTGCTAACCCAAGCCCGGTCCCGCCATATTTTCGCGTGGTGGAGGTGTCGACCTGGGAAAAGGCCTTGAAGAGACGGTCAATCCGATCAGGAGGGATGCCTAGGCCAGTATCGCGGACGGCGAAGTGCAGCTCGTGAAGCGGCGGGTCCGATGGCTGGCTTTGTTCAGCTTCGATACGGGGGTTGGCGCTGACGGTCACCGTCACCTCACCCACATCGGTAAATTTAATGGCATTGTTCAGTAGGTTAATCAACATCTGCCGCAGGCGTGTAATGTCGCCTTTGATAGCATGAGGTACTTCCGGTTCCAGGTGGCAGGACAGTTCCAGTCCTTTTTCACCCGCCTGCATCCTGAGTAGGTTGACAGCTGACTCAACACATTCGGACAGGTCGAAGGGCCGTTTTTCCAGCTCCAACATGCCCGCCTCAGTTTTCGAGAAGTCAAGGATATCGTTGATGATGGTTAGCAAGGCATCGCCACTGCTGTTAATGGTCTCGGCAAAATCGTACTGTTCCTCATCTAGGGTCGTATCCATCAAAAGTCCGCTCATGCCGATGATAGCGTTCATGGGCGTGCGGATCTCGTGGCTCATCATGGCCAGGAAAGAGCTCTTTGCCTCGTTGGCGGAATCAGCTGCCTGGCGCGCTATTTGGGCCTCTTCGAAAAGCCGGGCGTTTTCCAAAGCCACGCTCATGCTGTTAGCCAGAGTAGTCAGAAGGCGAATGTCGCTTCCGCTGAAAGCGTTTTCACGTTCGATATTCTGCAAGCTGATGGCGCCATAAACATGCTCCCCGGAGATGAGAGGGACAAAGACAGCCGATAGGGGCCATTCTGTGCCTGGAACCAATTCGGCGCCCAGCGCGATAGCCTGTTCTTCTACCTTATCACTAAACACCAGAGAGGCCTGTGATTGAATGATGCTCTCGTCTAGCTCATTGATGGGTTCCGGTTCGACGTAATAACGCTGACCATGATCCGATATATAGTAGGTCGTCCTGGTCGTGTACTGCTTATCATAACCGAAGATGAGGACAGCATGGGTGTCGAAGATTTCCCGGAATGTATCGCCGACCATGTCGTAGATGGTCTGGATGTCCAACTCGGCGGCAAGACCTTCCTGGACGCTGTTGATGATAGACAGTTCGGCCGTGCGCTGCTCTACTTTCTGCTCGAGACTGGCAGCCCAACCTGCGTTTTCGACGGCCACGGCTGCCTGGTTGGCCAGCACATTGGTCAGGTCCATGTCCTGACGAGTAAAGCGGCCATACATGCCGGACAGCTCAGCATAGAGCCAGCCCAAGGTCTTACTATGGGTTATCAGAGGCACGCATAGGATAGAGGTCTGCTCCAGTTCGCTTCCTTCCTCGGGGAGGTAACCCAGGTAGGATTGGCGCTTGAGGCCAACGCTGTCCAGCAGCGTTGTGATCTCCTCGATGAGGGTTTGAGTACGTTCCGCGGGGAGTTCGGCCGCCGCCAGGTGTGGTTGATCCTGCTCATCAACCAGGATCAAGGCCGCTCCTTCGGCCCCGGTAAGCTCAACAAACTCCTCGAGAATAAACGTAGCCAGGTCCCTATCTTCCTCGCGCGTATTTAGGCGTACGCCTATCTCGGTCAAGCGACGGAAAACCTCCTGCAGGTCACTGGTCCCGGTAATCTCTTCCAACAGAGGATCCAGCGGGAAATTACGCTTGTTCGCTTCATCCAACCAGGTCCGAATGATATCTCGATTGACGGCTACTTTATTGAAATAGTTGCGGCGTAGGCCCTCGTCGCTCAAGGTAACCACGGTCTCTACCATTATGTTTCTAGCCCGGTCAAGCGCCAACCAGGCGTCTTCAGTTTCGCCGCTTGCAGCTAACGCCCGGTATCGGTGCCACCAAATTTCCTGGTCGAGGTAATCTGTGCCAGCTAATCCGTTCTCGTGTAAATTGGCGGCTTCGGCTGAGCAGGAGACGGCTTCTTCAACCTCGTCCAATTCAAGGAGGGCTGCAGACCGCCAGGCTAAAACATAGGCTAGATGGGTATCACCTTCAACAATTCGCAACTTCTGTTGAAGCCCATGGAAAATCTGGTTCGCCTTGGCAGCCTGTCCCCTTTTCAAGGCAACCAATCCCAACCCATGATTGAAAGCGTGCTCAATATTCCTCCCACCCAGCTTTTCTGATATCTGCAAGCCTTCCAGCCAGGCTGACTCAGCCTCATCCAACAAATTCAGTCCTAAGGCATTTAAGCCAACCAGGTCGGCGTGGTAAAGGCTTATATACGGGTCGTCCGGTAGATCGGCGATCTGCAGTTGGGCATACGCCAAACCCTGGCGATACATACCAAGGCGATAGAACAACATCGATAAACTATTCGCGGCAAAAGATTTGCCGCGGCGATGGTCGATAAATTGGAATAGATTCAAGGATTGTTCTAGCACAGAACGCGCTTTGGCAACGTTCGGATCTGACATACCCAAATAATTCAATGTCCAGGCTTCAATTTGACGATCTTCAATCTGCCGGGCGATGGCCAAGGCGTCCACCCCGTTTTGGGCATTGGAATCGAGAATATTGCGAAACGTGTTTACCAATATTAACGTGGACAATGATCTGGCCTCCCCGGCCAAATCGCCTGCCTGACGGTATAGGTTTAAGGCTTGCTCGTGTTCTTCCGATGAATCTGAAAAAACGCCTTTGCTAGTGAAAACTGCTCCCCTGACCTGGTGGTTGAAAGCTACTTGCCGGGTATCATTGGAATCGCGAGCGATATCCATAGCCCTTTCGACCAGGCGTTCCACATCCGCTAGCCCAACGACGTTCAGAGCCAGATCCGCCTGGTTGTTCAAGGCTTCGGCCTGGCGAGAGAGGTCACCCAGTTCATCTGCAGTGGTCACAGCCGCTTCGTAGTCCGCTATAGCGGCCAGGTAATCGCCCAGGAAGCGATACTCCCCAGCCCGGCCGTTCAAGAGGTCATATTCCAGCGCCGAATCGCCAATCATGCGAGCCCGCGCTTGGTCTATGGCCTGGGTGTAAAGAGCCACTGACTCTTCGTGGTGGTAACCGTCGCGGGCTCTTTCGGCCGCTGCACGGAGCTGGATTAGTGTGTCCATCGGGTCCATATAAACATCACTTAATAATTAATAGTTAACAATTAATGGCTAATTGTTAATTCGGGAGGTTTGGATACTGGAGCTGATAATCCGGCACAACTGATCGGTTTCATCTACGAGTGGATCAAGTTGTTCTGTTGATAGCAGATCGCCGCGAATGATAATTTTCAACCAAATACGAGATTCATTTAATTCCTTTAAGACGATTTTGAGTTTGTGTACAGAATCTCGGTTGCTCTCGGCGTTCCGCGCTTCTCCGTAATTTGGCGCTGCGGAGGTGCCGCTGCGCAGCAATTGACCACTGATATGCCGGTCTTCGATTGTTACAGGCATCGCTTTACATACGCGAATGATCCGGACTGCATAGTTGATCAATCGATCCTCGATATCCTCTCCATTGGCCAAACTTCGCCTCCTAGATTGATTCTTTTAAAGTTAATAATTAACAGCTAACTATTAGTTGCTAATTATTTATTCGGGCACTTCGGGCTTCTCCGTATTTTGACGCTGGCGACGTGCCGCTGCGCAGTAATTGACCACTGATATGCCGGTCTTCGATTGTTACAGGCATCGCCTTACATACGCGAATGACCCGGATTGCATAGTCAATCAATCGATCCTCGATATCGTCGCCTCTGGCCAAACTTCGCCTCCATAATTAATCAGAAATTAACTATTTACAGTTAACTATTAACTGTTAATTATTAGCAACCGGCACTGAATACACTCGCACTGCCTCTTTCTTCCCCCGGATCGGCACGATTCCTTGATCCTCTACTGGGATATCGTCCCCTAATGCCTGACGGGTTGTCTCATTGATTAAAATGGGCTGGCCAACGTCCTTGGTGAGACCCTCCAGGCGGGAGGCCTGGTTGACGGCATCGCCGACACAGGTGTATGTAGCACGGCGAAGCGTGCCAGTGAAACCAGCGATCACAGAGCCGGTGGCGATGCCAATGCCTATCTTGATCGGCATCAAGCCAGCAGATTCCTGGTCCACATTAAACAGCTCAATCATCTCTATCATCTCCAGAGCCGCCTTCACCGCAAGCTGCGGATGCCCTGGCCGGGAGACAGGCGCGCCAAACAGGGACATCAAGCCATCCCCAATAATCTGGTTTACAATGCCACCATGGTCCGTGATGGCCTCAAACATCAGCGTGTAATAGGTGTTCAGCAGCTCGATGATATCAGCCGGCGACTGGGCCTCGCAGATCGATGTGAATCCGCGGATGTCGGAAAACATGACGGTAGCCTCGACCATCCGGCCACCCAACTCAAATCCATCCGTCATCATTTGTTCGGCCACCTCTTCCGTGGCGAATTTTTTGATCAGCTCCCGCTGCTGGTCACGAAGGCGCTTCTTTTCCAGGCTCGCGTTAATCCGAGCCCGCAGAAGCACGGCGTTGACCGGCTTCGTTAGATAATCCTCGGCGCCCAATTCGATGCATCGAACCACACTCTCCAGCTCTTCCGTTGCCGTAGTCATGATCACCGGGATGTCACGCAGATCCGTATCCTGGATTATGCGCTCCAATACTTGGTAGCCATCGAGCTCAGGCATTTCGATGTCCAACAGAATCAAATCAAAGCGTTCCTGGGCCAGTTTATCGAGAGCCAAGACCCCATTCTCGGCGAAGTCAACCGAATGACCTTGCTGCTCCAAGCCCCGGCCAAGCAGCAGCCGGTTGACTTTGTTATCGTCGACGATCAACAAGTGGCCGGTTTCATGACCTTGTCCCATACGTGTGGACATATCCCTTTGATTGCTCATATCATTGCCTTCAGTGCCTCTGCTGCCCGCCTGTATTCGGCTTCCAACTCATCCAACTTTGGTTCAGCTTGCTCGAGATCGCTGTCGCGACTTCTAACCTCCAGCTCCCGGGCCAGTGCTGCTAGGTGCGTGGCGCCAAAAGTCGCGCTGTTTGACTTCAAGGAATGGGCAGAACGGCGAAAAGTTTCTGGGTCTACGTCCACCAGCGCCTGGCGCATGGCTTTGAGCAGCCCAGGAGCTTCCTCGAAGAATGTCTCGACCAATTCACCAATGAATTCTTCGCCGACAAGATCTTTCAATTCGTCGTAAGTGGTCTGGTCTATCACAGCCTCGCTCATAAATCTCCCTTTTCGTGTACAGGTGTTACTCTGCTCAGCGCCCCGATCAGCTCCTCGACGCGGATTGGCTTGGCCACGTAATCGTCCATGCCAGCATCGACGGTGATCTCTCGATCGCCTTCCATGACATTGGCGGTCATGGCTACGATGGTCGGCCGTTCTTCCTGTGACCAACGTTCCACGATTTTGCGAGAAGCCTCAAGGCCATCCATTTCCGGCATCTGTATATCCATCAGGATAACATCATAAGGCATGCGAACATTTAAAGCGCGCTCGACAGCTTCGATGGCCTCCAGCCCATTGGCGGCGATATCAGCCCGGTAGCCCATCTTCTCCAGCAGGCGCAGGGCTAACTTCTGGTTCACCGCATTGTCTTCGGCTACCAGGATTCGCAAAGGATGGTATTGGGCCATCAGAGTATCAGGCCGGCGTACCGCTGGCTCTTTGATTTTCTCGTCGACATGACCAGCGAAGATGTTCATCAGTGTATCAAAGAGATGCGACGGCCGCACCGGCTTGGTCAGATAAGCGGCGAAATCTGTCGAGCCGCTGGCTTCTTCACGGCCACCCAAAGAGGAGTATAGGACCAGCGGCAGGCTCTCGACGTCCCGTTCCGCGCGCAAGGCGGCAGCCAGCTCGACGCCGCTCATTTCCGGCATCTGCATGTCTAAGATGGCCAGGTCAAAGGGATCTCCCTGGCGCACCCAGTCCAGCGCTTCCTGGGGCGAGGCGGTATCGCGGGCTAGGATGCCCCAATTGCGGGCTTGCAGGACCAGGATGCGGCGATTGGTGGCATTGTCGTCCACCACCAACAGCTTCTTTCCGGCTAGCAGTGGCTGGTCGGCCGATAGATATGGCCGGGTCTTCAAAGCCGGAGCCAGCGGGACTTGGATATTGAAGTGGAAGATAGCTCCCAGTCCAGGCCCAGGGCTTTCGGCCCACATATCACCGCCCATCATCTGGGTAATGCGACGGCTGATTACCAGACCCAGGCCTGTTCCCCCGAATCGACGAGCGGTTGATGCGTCCACCTGGCTGAAAGCCAGGAAGAGACGGTCCATACGTTCGAGTGGGATGCCAATGCCTGTGTCGCGCACCGAGAAGTGGATGTTGCTTCTCTCTTTTTTACTCTCGGCCGTAACCGTCAAGACCACTTCCCCCGTGTCGGTGAACTTAATGGCATTACCCAGCAAGTTAACCAGCACCTGGCGCAGGCGGGTGACGTCGCATTTGACGGCCACTGGCACATCAATATCCATCTGGTAAGCTAGCTCCAGCCCCTTTTCCGCAGCGGTGACCCGGAACATATCCAGGGCTGACTCGACGCAGTCGCGCACATCGAAGGGCTGTTCTTCCAATTCCATCCGTCCCGCCTCGATCTTGGAAAAGTCGAGGATGTCGTTGATGATCGTCAGCAGAGCATCGCCGCTGGTTCGGATGGTCTCGGCGTAGTCGCGCTGCTCATCATCCAGAGTCGTATCCATTAGCAAGCCGCTCATGCCGATGACGGCGTTCATGGGCGTACGAATCTCGTGGCTCATCATGGCCAGGAAGGCGCTTTTGGCTTGATTGGCGGATTCAGCCTCTTCGCGGGCGACTTGCATGCCTTCAATGAGCTGGGCGTTATCGATGGCTATGACGGCCTGGTCAGCAAAAGTCTGGAGCAGCTCAATCTGGCGCTCCTCAAAAGGTTTCACCTCCTTGCGGCGAAGCAATATGACTCCTATTGGCTCTCCTTTAGCCAAGAGTGGCGCCGCAAGTATTGTATGGATGGACAATGGAGCGCTTGCATTTTTGGCTGTCCCGTATTCCTGATCTGGTTCAGCTTCTATATCCATCACGTGCACGATGCGCTTCTCGAGAAGGGCTCTACCGCCAACTGTGTCCATCTGGACGGGTACGCCACCGGCTCCAGGTTCATGCGGGAATATGCCGAATCCAACAGACTCGTAGAACACCCCTTCTTTCACCTGGATTATGGTTACGTCTTCAGCGCCACACAGCTCGGCAGCTTTCTTGGCAATCTCGTCTAGAACCGGTCGTACATTCCCAGGGGTTCCGCTGATGATGCGCAAGATTTCACTTGTTGCTGCAGATTCTCGAGCTTGTCGGCTTGCATCCTCGTACAGTCGGGCGTTTTCGATGGCGGCGGCCGCCTGGCGAGCTAAAGCGCCCAAGAAATCCAGGTCTATCTGGGAGAAAATACCCTGACCATGCTCGCGATACACGGAAAGCAAACCAATGACATTGCCCTGGGCGATCAGAGGTGCAATCATCAAGGTTTCGGCTTTATCCTCTTGTGCCGGCGTACCAGGTACGTGGATGCCTCGCGGGTCGGCGACGACATCATTGATAACTTCGGCTCGACCGGTTTGAGCGATATCACCATGAATACCTCGGCCTAAAGTGATCTTATCTTGCGCAAATTCGTCTGCGTAGCGGCCGATGGCCACTTGCGTACGGAATGTTTGCCCGTCAGGTTCTGCCAATCGCAGCAGGGTGTCACGGGCATCGAACAGCTCATGTATCCGCCCGGCGACCCGTTCCAGAACCGACTGCAGCTCCAAGGTGGCTGATACTTCACGTCCGATTTCGGCCACGGCAGCCATCTCCTCAGCCCGCCGCTGCGTTTCCTGGTAAAGGCGAGCGTTCTGGATGGCCGCGCCAACGTTGGCAGCGATGGTTGAAAGCAAGCCTTGGTCGCTCTCGGCGAAGCGTCCTTCTTCTTTGATGCTCTGGACGCTGATGACGCCGATAGCTTCGCGTCCGGCGATAATGGGTACGCCTAAAAAGGAATTGGCTTGGATACCGACCATAGTCACACCCATCTCGGCCGCTTGGGCGTCCACATCCTGGTTCAGCAGCAGTGGTTTTTGGGTCTTGATGATCTCAGAAGTTAGGCCCTGGCCATAGGGGAAGGATTCAAATTCTTCGCCCTGGTTGTAGGGAAATCGAATCATCCCTGCCTGCTTATCTAGCATAGCCACGTAAGTGATGTCCGCCTTGAAAGTCTGGCGGATTTGCTCACCAACCAGCTGGATTAGAGCATCCAGCTCCAACTCGGAACCGAGAGCTTGACTGATTCGATTAACGGTGAACAGCTCGGCCGCTCGTTGGGTGGTCTCGTCGAAAAGGCGGGCGTTCTCCAAAGCCACGCTCATGCTGCTGGCCAAGGTTTGCAGCAGCCGGACATCGGATTCGGAGAAGGCGTGTTCACGTTGGTGGTTCTCTGTTTGAATGAAGCCGGTAATTCTGTCACCCAGATGGATAGGGGCGGCTAGAAGGGATTTAGGCATGTCAGTGCCTGGGGTCAACTTGGAACCAAGCGAGACCATGCTCTCGGCCATGTTTTCGTTTACGAGAATAGGTTCGCTTGATTCGAGGACAGCTCTAGAGAATCCAATTATTTGGTGCGTAACAACATCTAACCGCTGCCCATGCTCATAAAAATAGGGCACCGTTACAAGATCAGCCTGGTGATCGTAGAAATTGATAGACAAATCTCCGGTATCAAAGACCCCCCTCAGTTTGTCGCCGACCAAGTCAATGATGCCTTGGAAGTCAGCCTCGGCCACCAAACCCTGCTGGACTGTGTTGATGATGGCCAGTTCGGCGTTGCGCTGCTCGGTCTCGGCCAACAGCCGCTGGGTTTCGTTAAATAGGCGAGCATTTTCCAAAGCGACACTCGTGCTGCTTGCTAAGGTAGTTAACAGCCGGACGTCACTTTCACTATAGGCATGCTCCCGATCCAAATTCTGAAGGCCAATAACACCGAAGACACGTTCTCCAGAAATCAGGGGCGCGAATACGGCGGAGAGCGGTGCCTCAGTGCCGGGGGTGACCACAGTGCCTAACGCAGTTAACTCTTCGGTAATGTTCTCATTGAACACCAAAACCTCCCGCTTCTGGATGAGGTTTCGATGTAGATCATTAAGGGGCCTTGGTTCGGGATAAAAACGTTCACCCTTTTCCCAGAGATAGTAAGGAGTCCTTTCCTGATAGTTCTCGTCGTATCCACTTATGAACACAACCTGGGTATCAAAAATTTCCTGAATCTTGTCGCCTACCAGATCGTAGATGGCCTGGATATCCAACTCAGCGGCCAGCCCTTCTTGAACCATATTGATGATGGCTAGCTCGGCCGCTCGCTGGGTCGTTTCATCGAAGAGGCGGGCGTTTTCCAAGGCCACGCTCATGCTGCTGGCCAGGGTCTGCATCAGCCGGACATCGGAATCGGCAAATGCCTTTTCGCGTTCAAAGTTCTCTATCTGGATTTTGCCGGTAACCCGGCCTCCCAGGAGGATGGGTACGGCCACCACCGACTTAGCCATGTCTGTCCCCGGGACCACACTCCCGCCAATTGTGGCTAGCTCGACCGCCATATTCTCGTTTATTAATAGCGTTTCACCTGATTCGAGGATTTTCTTTCCAATCCCATTGGCTGGTTGAGGTGGTATTGTCAGCCGCTCGCCATGCTCATAAGCATATGGCGCCAAAAATAGATTGGTTTGGGGATCATACAGGTCGATGCCCAGATCCCCTGAGTTGAAGATCTCTCGCAGTTTGTCGCCGACCAGGTCGATGATGCCCTGGAAGTCAGCCTCGGCCACCAGGCCCTGTTGAACCGTATTGATTATGGCCAGCTCGGCATTGCGCTGTTCGGTCTCAGTTAGCAGGCGCTGGGTCTCGTCGAAGAGGCGGGCATTCTCCATAGCCACGCTCATGCTGTTGGCCAATGTCGTCAGCAGGCGGACGTCACTATCACTATATGCGTGCTCGCGGTCCAGATTCTGCAGGCCGATTACACCATACACACGCTCACCGGAGATAAGCGGAGCGAATACAGCGGAGCGCGGCTTCTCTGTGCCAGGGACTATTTCAGCCCCTAAGGCATTCAACTCGTTGTCAACGTCTTCATTGAATACCAAAACCTGCCGCCGTTTAATTATGTTTTTGTGAAGCTGGTTGAGAGGCAGGGCATGGTGGTAATAACGTTCGCCCTTTTCCCACATATAGGGAGTGCTCTTTTCATCGTAACTCTCGTCGTAAACAGAGATGAATACAACCTGGGCGTTAAATATCTCCTGTATTTTGTCGCCGACCATTTCGTAGATCGCCTGGATATCCAACTCCGCAGCCAGCCCCTTTTGGACGCTGTTGATGATAGCCAGCTCAGCAGCCCGCTGGGTGGTCTCATCGAAGAGGCGGGCGTTTTCCAGAGCAACGCTCATACTGCTGGCTAAAGTTTGCATCAAGCGTACATCTGAATCAGAGAAGGCGTGCTCCTGCTCAAAATTCTCGATCTGGATCAGACCAGTCACCTGATCGCCCAGGAGAGTAGGCACGGCAATCAGGGACTTAGACTGCTCCGTACCGGGGACAAGAGTCGATCCGATCGCTTCCATACGGGCGAGCAGATCCTCGTTTATGACGAGCGGTTTACCTGATTCGAGGACGGCTTTGCCAATTCCTGTGGGCTCTTCTGCCTCTAGATCGAGACGAACGCCGTGCTCGAGCGAATACGGAAAAGAGAGCATATTGGCTTTGCGGTCGAAGAGACGGATAAATAAATCCCGGGTATTAAATACCTCGCTTAGCTTGTCGCCGACCAGGTTAATGATGCCCTGGAAGTCGGCTTCGGCCACCAAACCCTGCTGGACCGTATTGATGATGGCTAATTCTGCGTTGCGCTGCTCGGTCTCAGCCAATAGACGCTGAGTCTCATCGAAGAGCTGGGCATTTACCAAGGCGACACTCATGCTGTTTGCTAACGTGCTTAGCAGCCGGACATCGTTCTCGCTGAAAGCATGTTCACGCTCCAGATTTTGCAGGCTGATATAGCCTGACATCTCCTTACCGCTCCAAAGAGGTATCGTAATTGCTGATTTAGGCATCTCCCCACTGAGAATCTTGTGCCCGTGGGACGTCAGTAATTCAGCCATGCCTTCATTTACAATCAGCGGTACTCGGTTCTCGATTAATTGTTTGGTTAGGCTTGTGAAAGCCCGTTCATGGGGATCGCCGTAGCCGTTTTCCCAAACATACACATAATGGTTAATTTGATATTGATGGTCGAGGGTATTAATGGTCACGACCTCAGCCTCAAAAATGTCTCGGATTTTATCTCCGACCAATCTGTAGATGGCTTGGATGTCCAGCTCGGCGGCAAGCCCTTCCTGGACTTTGTTGATGATGGCCAGCTCAGCTGCTCGCTGGACGGTCTCATCAAAGAGACGGGCATTTTCCAAGGCTACGCTCATGCTGTTGGCCAGTGTTCGCAGCAGGCGCAAGTCAGAGTCCGAGAATGCCTGTTCCCGCTCGTGGTTCTCCAACTGGATCATTCCGGTCACCCGGTCGGCCAAGAGGAGAGGAACTGCCAACAATGACTTAGGCATATCGGTGCCTGGAACCAACTCCGAACCTATCGCGACCATCCGGGTGGCAATGTCCTCATTGACAATCAGCGGTTCTCCCGAGTCGAAGATGGCCTTGGCGACGCCAGTTATCGGCAAAGGGGGAAAGATCAGCCGCTGCCCGTGTTCATAAGCATAGAGCACCTCACCAAGGTTGGCCTGGTGGTCGAATAGAGTGATTGACAAATCACCGGTGTTGAAGACATCCCTCAGCTTATCGCCGACCAGGTCGATGATCCCCTGAAAGTCAGCCTCACCTACTAACCCCTGCTGTACGGTATTGATGATGGCTAACTCAGCGTTCCGCTGCTCGGTTTCCAAAAGCAGCCGTTGGGTTTCATCGAACAGCCGGGCGTTTTCTAAAGTGACGATCATGCTGTTGGCCAAGGTCTGCAGCAGGCGAATGTCGCTCTTGCTGTAGGCGTGTTCATGATCCAGATTCTGCAGGGTAATGACACCTAATACGCGTTCGCCGGAAATCAAGGGGGCGTAGACGGCCGACATAGGACTTTCGGTACCGGGTACCGTAATGGCGCCTAATGCCTGCATCTCAGCTTGTGTGTTCTCGTTGAACAACATCACTTCTCGCCGCTGGACTATATTGCGATGAAGTTCGTTGAGGGGTCTTGGATCGAGGAAGAGACGATTGCCCCTTTCCACCACATAGTGAAAGGTTCGCTCCTTATATTCCTCGTCGTAGCCAATGATGAACACAACTTGAGAATCAAATATTTCCTTGATCTTCTCACCGACCAGTTCATATATGGCCTCAATATCCAATTCAGCGGCGAGTCCTTCTTGAACGCTGTTGATGATGGCTAACTCGGCGTTGCGCTGCTCGGTTTCGGCTAGAAGGCGTTTGGTTTCGTTGAAAAGCCGTACATTCTCCACGGCGATGGCAGCCTGGTTGGCAAAAGAACGCAGCAGCTCGATCTGCTTGTCCGTTAAGAGTTCTGTCTTCTTGCTGCGGATGGTGATGACGCCGATTGCTTTTCCTTCGCGCATCAGCGGTACGGCGCTGGTCAGGTGGTAGCCGTATTTTTTTGCCACCTCGTTCCCTTCCGGAAACTCCGACTCGGCGCCAGGATGGTTGAGGATGGCTTGAATGGCCTTGCCCTCTATCAAGGCTCGACCGGCAACGGAGTCCCGGTTGAAGACGATGCCTTCGCCGATGGGGATCATGGGGATGTCACCGTAGTGGGCGTCTACTCGCAAAAGCTCCTCGTCCTTGACGGCGATGATGGCATCCTCCGCGCCAGCCAATTGGGCCGCGTTTTGGACTATGACGTCCAGCACCGGCTGGATGTCTGTAGGCGACTCGGCGATGACCCGCAGGATGTTGCTGCTGGCCGTTTCTCGCTCGAGAGCCTTTGATATCAGCTCATTTTTTGTCTGTACTTCGCTGAAGAGACGTGCGTTCTCCAAAGCGACGCTCATGCTGTTCGCTAATGTAGTCAGCAGGCGAACATCGCTTTCGGAAAAGGCATGCTCGATATCGATGTTCTGTAAGCTAATACAGCCAAACACTTGTTCTCCCGATATGAGCAGAACAAAAACGGCTGATTTCACTGGTTCAGTCCCGGGAATGGTTATGGAACCCATGGCGCTCAACTGCTCGTTGGCATTCTCATTTACGACAAACACCTCTCGCCGTTTGATTAGCTTGCGTATAAATTCGTTGAATGGGTTGGGATCTGGATAGTAGCGCTTACCCTTTTCCCAAAGGTAGAAGATGTTTTCTTCTTGGTTGGCGTAATCATAATTGCTGATATAGATAGACTGGGCTTTGAAAATTTCCCGGATCTTGTCACCGACCAGGTCGTAAATAGCCTCGATATCTAGCTCCGCCGCCAGCCCTTCCTGTACGCTGTTGATGATGGCCAACTCGGCCGCTCGCTGAGTGGTCTCGTCGAAGAGCCGGGCGTTTTCCAACGCCACGCTCATGCTGTTGGAGATAGTCGTCAAGAGGCGCACATCGCTCTCGCTGAATGCGTGCCCGTGTTCTATATTCTGCAGGCTGACGTAGCCGAAAACCCTTTTCCCAGAAATCAGCGGGACAAAGACAGCTGATTCTGGCGCTTCCGTGCCGGGCATTCTTCTTGTGCCCATCTCTTCCAATATCGCCTCGGCATTTTCATTAACTACAACCACATCTCCTCGCACGATATAAGGGCGCATTTCATCATTCAAGGGTGCTGGATCGATATAGAAGCGCTGGCCCTTTTCCCAACTGTAGCGGAAAGTAGTCGTTTGGAATGCTTCATCAAAATTTGTGATAAGTACCGATTGGGCGTTAAAAGTATCCCGAATCTTGTCTCCAACCAGGTTGTAAATTGCCTGGATATTCAGCTCGGCTGTTAGCCCTTGCTGGACACTATTGATGATCGCCAATTCGGCCGCACGTTGATTGGTCTCTTCGAAGAGGCGAGCGTTTTCCAAGGCCACACTCATACTGTTGGCCAGGGTCTGGAGCAAGCTGACATCACTTTCGGTGTAAACATCTTCGCGGCTATAGTGAACTAGGCTGATCACTCCGATCTCTTCACTGCCTGCGGTGATGGGCACGCCCAAGTAAGCGACCGCGGTCCGTTCTGCTTCGCCAACAAATTGAGAACCAAGCTCTTCCATCCGTCCACGCAAATCGTGGTTGACCAGCAGAGTTTGGCCTGTGTCGATGATGTGGGCATTAAAGCCAGTGCTCTTTTGATAGGGGGAGATTTCATCGCGCTGGTCGTCATCAATCTGATAGGGTGTCGTCACGGTATTGGACGTCCGGTCGTAAAGGGCAATGGCGATACCTTCGGCGTCGAATACCTGGCGGATCTTCTCGCCGACCAGCTCGACGATGGCGTTCAGGTCCAGTTCGGCGGCCAATCCTTCCTGGACGCTATTGATGATGGCCAATTCGGCCGTACGCAGTTCGACTTTTTCTTCCAGGGTGGCAGCCCAGCCGGCATTTTCGATGGCTACGGCGGCCTGGTTGGCCAGTACGCTGACCAGGTCCTGATCCTGCAGGGTGAAGCGCCCATAAATTCCCGACAGCTCAGAATACAGCCAGCCCATGGTCCGATTGTGTGCAACCAAGGGCACGCAGAGGATTGAAGTCTGGTCTAAGATGTCGGAATCCTCGGGTCTATAGGTCAGCAGTGGTTGGCGTTTTAAGCCGGTATCATCCAGTTTCTGGGCGATTTCCTCCGTAAGAGTATCGGCGCGGTCATGGATGAGATCCGAGGCAGCTACCTGCGCATGCCCAGCCCCGTCCATTAGCAACACGGCTGCCTGTTCGGCGCCAGTTAGTTCGACGAGTTCATCCAGGATAAAGGAAGGTAGATCGCGCTCACCCCGCTGCGTATTTAGGCGTACGCCGATCTCAGTAAGACGCCTGAACTGCTCCTGCAGGTCGCTGGCGCCGCTGAGTTCTTCCGTCAGTGGTTCCAGAGACAACTCCTGGCTGACAGCCTTTTCCAACCAGGCGTTGATAATGTCACGGTTAGCAGCTACTTTATTGAAATAATTGCGGCGCAGGCCTTCATCGCTGAGGTCGGCCACTATCTCCAACATCTCCGTTCGGGCCCGGTCCAGCGCTTCCCAGGCCGCTTTTACTTCTCCGGCTGCGTCCAGCACCCGGTATCTGTGCCACCATATTTCCGATCTGGAGTATTCGGGCGTACTAACGCCGGCATCGAACAACGCAGTGCTTTCGGCCGAGCTGGTTTTTGCTTCCGCCATCTCACCCAGGGCCAGGTGTGCGGCCGCTTTCCAGGCTAAAGCGTGGGATAGGATGGCGCTGTCGGATTGGCGCAGATCGTCGATCAGGCCGCCGAAAAACTGCTTCGCTTCGGCCGCCTGGTCCCGAGCCAGAGCCACCAGACCCAGACCGACGGTGCTGTAATACTCCAGGCTATTGGCGTTGAGCTCTTGAGATACCTTGATGCCTTCCTGCCACGCCGCTTCAGCCTCATCAACCAGACCGAGACCGAGAGCATTTAGCCCGAAAATATCAGCATAGTACACCATGGCGCCCGGATTATCTGGGAAAATCTTCAAGTGTAGGTCAGCATACTCCAGTCCCCGGTGGTACAGCCCGAGTAAATAACAATTCTGGGCCAGGTTATTGGCTATCGAACCTATAGTTCCAACGCGATTGACTGACTGGGCCAGGACCAGAGCCCGTTCGTAATAAGATCGTTTCTGGGCGAGGTCCAAGCATACAATACCGAGCACGTTTAGCGACCTCGACTCGAGATCGCGATCGCCGATCTGCCGAGCGATATCAATAGCCTGGTGAGCTATGTCAATATGAACCTCGGACGAATCACGGTGTGACTGGGCAAAAGCAAGACGGTAAAGGACGTTAGCTTCGCCAGATTTGTCGCCCACTTGGCGGTAAATTTTCAAGGCTTGCTGAAGGAGCTCAACGGATTCTGTTAGGGCTCCTGTGAAAGCTCTATTCTGCGCCAATGTACTCAGGCTGTCTGCTTCTCGCCGGCGATCTCCAGCCTGTCTGGCCAATTTCAGGGCTTGTCTGGCCTGATCTTCGGCTTCGGAAACGCCAACTTGACCTCCAGCTATGGCTGCTAACTGGTTTAGGGCATCAGTTTGGCCAGCCATACCTTTTCCATCGGGGGGCATCATCTCAGCTATCTCGACGGCCGCTTGGAAATCTTCCACAGCCAGCGAGTTTTGTGCCAACCATTCGTAACATCGTCCCCGTTCGAATAACAGATCGTAGCGCTGGGCTAGAGCGGCTGCCTCGTCATTTGCTGGTGCGATTTCGAATGCTTCAGTGTAAAGGTCTATCGCCTCTTCGTGATGGTAGCCGGCCACGGCGCGTTCAGCGGCAGCTTGCAGTTTAGCTAGTTCGTCTTTATCTTTCATTCACTTCAACCTTGTCAATGGTTAATAGTTAACGGTTAATTATCAATGGTTATTGTTTTGAACCACGGCTTGCTGTTTGGATACTGGAACCAATAATCCGACAAAGCTGATCGCACTCATCGAGCAATGATTCCAGTCGTTCCTTTGTCATCATCTCACTCTGGACAATGATTTTCAACCAGATTCGAGTTTCGTTGAGCTCTTTTGCGACGATACGCAGCTTGTGGATAAAGTCATTGCCGCCAGCCTCAAAGCTGGCGAACTTTCAGCATTTCTTCCTTCAGCATAATTAGCCGCTGGAGAAGTCCAGCTGCGTAACAATTGACCTTTGATATATTGTCCAGCGGACGTATCTGGCAGCGATTGACTTACCCGGATTATCCGAACCGCAAACTCGATCAATCGATCCTCAATATCATCGCCCTTGGCCAACACAACACTCCTAGACAAACAGTTGACGGTTAACAACTAATGGTTAACAATTAACAAATAACCGTTAACTATTAATTATTAATTCCTTTTCACCCGGCGCAGAGCAGCCATTAGTTCTTCCACCCTGATGGGCTTGGCCACATAGTCGTCCATGCCCGCTTCCAGGGCTGTCTCGCGGTCGCCTTCCATGACATTAGCTGTCATAGCGATGATGGCCGGCCGTTTTTCCGCCGGCCAGCGAGCCACGATCTCTCTGGTAGCTTCCAGGCCGTCCATCTCCGGCATCTGCACATCCATCAAGATGACGTCATAAGGCTGCCGGTCAAGAGCGTCGACCGCTTCAAGCCCATTACCAGCCACGTCGGCCCTGTAGCCCATCTTTTCCAGCAGGCGCAAGGCAAGCTTCTGATTCACGGCGTTGTCCTCGGCCACCAGGATGCGCAGTGGATGATCCTGGGCCAGGTTTTGCGCTCCCGGCCGCTCCGGTTTTGTCTTCTTTTGTTCAATAAATAGGTCGTCATCTCCGGCAAGGGTATTCACCAGTGTATCGAAAAGGGCTGAAGGACGCACAGGTTTGCTCAAAACAGCAGCGAAATCAACTGCTAGTGGCTGTTCATCCTCCTCACCTCTGGGCAAAGGACCGCCTATCGACGTATATAAAATCATGGGCAGGGATGTGGTGTCTCTTTCTCTTCGCAGGCTGGCTGCCAGCTCCATGCCGTCCATTCCTCCATCGACATTGGGCATGTGCATATCCAGAATCGCCAGGTCGAAAGGTTCACCGGAGCGCACCCATTGCAGCGCTTCCATGGGCGAACCTGTCTCATGAGGGCGCATTCCCCAGTTCTGGGTCTGGATGGCCAGTATGCGCCGGTTGGTGGCGTTATCGTCCACGATCAGCACCCGCTTGCCGGCCAAAACATGCTGGTCGGCCGAGAGGAAAGGCTGGGGCTTAAGCTGCGGGGCATCGGGGGCGTTGATAGTGAAATGGAACGTTGAGCCGCGGCCGGGCATGCCCTCGCTCTCGGCCCACATCTCCCCGCCCATCAGCTCGCAAAGCCGCCGGCTGATGGCTAGACCTAAGCCGGTTCCCCCGTAATGTCGGGTGGTGGAGGTATCAGCCTGGCTGAAAGCCTGGAAGAGACGGTCGATTCGTTCGGGCGGGATGCCCAGGCCGGTGTCGCGGATGGAGAAGTGGATTGATGAACTTCTTTCACCATCGGTCGATGGTCGTTGGTCGTCTGTCAATCGTCGAACGGTCAATACCACCTCGCCAGACTCCGTGAACTTGATCGCGTTGCCCAGGAGGTTGACCAAAACCTGTCTTAGACGAGTGACATCACTGGAGATGGCCGGGGGCACGGATGGATCCATCTCGTAAGCCAGCTCTAAACCCTTCTCGGCGGCTTTGACTCGAAACAGGTCCAAGGCCGACTCCACGCAATCACGGAGGTCGAAAGGTTGTTCCTCGAGTTCCATGCGGCCGGCTTCGATCTTGGAAAAGTCGAGGATGTCGTTGATAATGGTCAGCAGGGCATCGCCGCTGCTGCGGATGGTTTCGGCATAATCATACTGCTCCTCATCTAGCGGTGTATCCATCAGCAAGCCGCTCATGCCGATGACAGCGTTCATTGGGGTGCGAATCTCGTGGCTCATCATGGCCAGGAAGGCGCTCTTGGCCTGGTTGGCTGCGTCGGCCTCGCGTCGGGCTATCTGGGCTTCTTCGTAAAGGCGGGCATTCTGGATGGCCGCGCCGACGTGGGCAGCGACCGTGGAAAGCAGGCGCATGTCCTCATCATCAAAGCGCCCTTCTTCCTGGGTGCTTTGCACGCTGACCACGCCGATGGCCCGCTCGCCCGAGCCATTCTGTCCACCGATCATCACTGGTACGCCCAGATATGAACTTGAACGTATGCCCACGATCTCCACTCCTAGCTCGGCCGACTGGGCGTCGATATCCCGGTTCAGCAGCAGCGGTTCTCCAGTAGTGAGTATTTGTGAAGTCAGTCCCTGCCCCAGCAGAAGCGTGTCAAAGGACTCGCCATAGGTGTAGGGGAAGCGGATGAGCGCCTCGTGGGGATCGAGCAGAGCCACATAGGCGATGTCGGCCTTGAAGGCCTGTCGAATCTGCTCGCCCACCAGGCTGA
>DASRZI010000588.1:0-7352 GCA_035686605.1 Candidatus Zixiibacteriota bacterium | reverse complement strand
TTCGTGCTGAGGGAGGCGAGTCAGTTACTCAATGAAAATGGCCAGCTGTTAATCGTTGACGAAATGGTCCCAAGTGGTCTTTTCAATCGGATGCTCTTCTGGACCATACGACTTCCATTGGTCATCATCACCTGGCTGCTCACAAGGACAACGACCTCACCCCTTCGCAATTTCAATCATCTGCTGAAGCAAGCCGGTTTTCACTCCTCACTGTTGGAATCCCATCTTGGTGGGAGTTTGAAACTGGTTGGGGCCAGAGTTTTGCCGGCGACCGAGACGACGGTAATCGCGGTTCAGAGGGAATATCCGCGTCTTCGTCACCAGGTAACATTCAAAACCTTCTTACTGGATCTCCTCAGCCTGGTATACCGGATATTTCCCCCGTATCCCAAAAGGGCCACAGGTCTCTATCGAATTGGTGAGCCGGACGAAGATTCGCCCGTGCTTGTAACGGGCAATTACGATTTAACAGTCCGAAAGCTGGTCAATATTCTCGATGGATCGGTGGACTGCTGGCTGCTGATAGCCGATAGTCAGGGCATCAATGTCTGGTGCGCCGCTGGAGGTGGGCACTTTACGGCCGACGATATTATCGCCGCAATCAATTCCAGCGGAGTTTCCTCCGTTGTCAAGCACCGCGCCTTGATCCTTCCCCAATTAGGGGCCAACGGAATCGATGGATGGCGCATCCGTGAATCTACAAAGTGGGGGGTACACTGGGGTCCGGTCCGAGCTTCAGACATCCCTGCATATCTATTCAGCAGAAGGAAAAAAAGCGAGGACATGCGACAGGTGAAGTTCCCATTGAGAGACCGCCTCGAAATGACAACCGTCATGCTGGCCCTATACGCCCTGCTTCTCTTGATTCCTTTTATCATCTTCTGGCGTTCTAATGTCCTGCTGCTTCTTGGAATCACGGTGGCCCTTAGCTACTTTTACGGAGCATTTTTGCCCTGGATACCTGGCAAAGACGGCCTGGAAAAGGGAATTGCATTAAGCGTACTGGCCATGATCGGGCTGTGGACCTGGTCCATGGGATGGGGAGATTTATCGCTCGCATCATTGTTTGGCTGGTCGCTCGGGTTGGCCTTTCTGGCCTTCTTCGTCGGCGCGGAGTTTCAGGGCATGAGTCCAAAAATGCGCGGGGAGCAGGCAAACTGGCTTATCGAAGGAGTCGTTGGGCTGGGTACCTTGAGCCTCTATGCCCTTGGCACATTGGCCATTGGAGCCATCTCGTGAGCATCAAGATCATGCTTGCCAGGGAATGGCGAACGGTTAAGGATCTACGCCGTCTGGAAATTCGATTTGATCCCGACCTATGTACCGGCACCTGGCAGTGCTACGAAGTTTGTCCAATAGGATGCTGGACGCCCGACTACGAAAATCGCGTTGCGCTATTTTCTGGCGACTGCGACTGTGTCGCTTGTAGCGCATGCGTACTTCAATGTAAACCAAAGGCGATTCAATTGGAAGTTGGATGATTTGCAGCCAGATTCGAGGTGTGGAAGACAGAGCCAGCCTGGTGATTCAAGGAAGGAGCAAATCAGCCTTGACCATTGTCGTCTGCGTCAGGTTGGCAAGAAGAAAAAGGCCAGGGCGATAATTACGTAGACCGCCAGCAGCTGCACGCCTTCAAGCCAGTTGCTTTCTCCATCCAGGGCGATCAGGGATGCGATCAGCGCTGCGCCTATCATGGCCACAATCTCGAATTGGTCAAAAGTTAGTTGGAGAGGATTGCCGAGAAGAAGGCTAACGAATACCAGAACAGGAGTTACAAACAAGGCTATCTGCAGGCTGGAACCAATCGAGATTGCTAACGATAGATCCATCTTGTTCTTGATCGCTACCTGAACACTGACAACATGCTCAGCGACATTTCCTACCAGCGGTATCAAGATGATCCCCAGGAAGAATTCGCTGATGCCAAACTCTTCTACGACGGGTTCCACTGCCCCAACCAAGATCTCGCTTAATCCGGCGATTGCCAAGGTGGCGGCTACGAGTACGCCAATGGCTAAACCACGACCCCAGGTGGGCGTGTGGTCATGAGCTTCGGACATCTCCTCTTGAGTACTGGTCGCCCGGAATGAAAATATGATGCTCAATGTGTAGACGATTAGCATGACGGCCGCAGTGCTCAAGCTGAGATATTCCACCGCCTCCTGGTTCACATCGGCGATGCGAAAATTGAAGAATGACGGAATCGCCAGGGCGATGACAGCCAGGATGAGCATCGTAGCATTAACACCTGCCTGGGTTCTATCAAACTTCTGAGCTCCATGTTTGGCGCCTCCCAGCACAAAACTGAGACCCAAAATGAGGAGAATGTTGCCCAGGATGGAGCCTGTGATCGAGGCCAGAACCAGAGTGAGCAGCCCTTCGCGGATGGCTATGATGGCGATGATCAGCTCGGCCGCGTTGCCCAGTGTGGCATTAAGAAGTCCTCCGAGCTTTGGACCCGTATAAATCGCCAGCTCCTCCGTACCTCGTCCCATGAAACTGGCCATGGGCACGACCCCAATTGCCGCGAAGAGAAATACCAGTATCGGCGGCCAGCGAAGCAGCTCGCCCGAAACCGCCAACACGGCGAAGATGAGCAATATGTACTTAACGTATCGCAAAATAACCTTCTCCAACTGCTGGTCGAGACATAAGTTTAACGCAGAAGTCAAACGAAGAGTCTCGCGAGAGCGATGACAGCGACATCTTCAATTTTATCACGAAATGTGGAGATATGGCTTTTGATCAGAGCGAGTGAATAGTCATCCAAGAATCAGGAATTGGGGATTACGGCGATATCGCTATGGCCATCCATCCTAGCCCATGATCACCTTCACCTGGTGAGATGTTTCGTCTTCAAAGACAGGTAGGATGTTGCCATCGATTGCCTGGCTATCCACCTCGATGGCCCTTATCCCCCTGTTAACGTGGTCAGGGTTTGAAACCATAATCTCATAAGTCCCGCCCCGAAATACTCTTCTTACCCGAAACCTGTCCCACGCCACGGGTATGCACGGATCGATCCTAAGGCCTTTGAAAGTTGGTTGAATACCCAGGATATACTGGGTAGCAGCCTGAAACATCCACGAAGCTGTTCCCGTCAACCAGCTGTTTCTCGCCAGGCCAAATTGAGGGTGTTCGTCTCCGAGAATATTCTGAGGATAGACATAGGGCTCGCATTCGTATTGATCGGCAATATCGTTCTTCGCTGCAGGATTGATCTGGTTGTAATAGGAAAAGGCTCTATCTCCATTACCCAATAAGGTCTCGGCGATGATGATCCAGGGATTAGCATGCAAGAAAATGCCGCCGTTTTCTTTGGCCCCAGGTGGATATGTACTTACGCCGCCAACAGCGGCATCATATCCATCGTATCCCGGAACACTGAGCTTCACTCCATTCGTGGTATTCAGGCGCTCCCGCACAGCCTCCATCGCCAATCGCGCCCTCTCATTTGTGGCGAATCCGGCCATGATCGGCCAGGATTGGGCATTTGCATATATCTGACCTGCCTTGCTTTGCTTGGATCCGTAGGAACGCCCCTCGCCGTCGAAATATCGGATATACCACGAGCCGTCCCAGCAGTGGTCATTTACGATGCTCTTCATTTCCTGATGGTAGGCATTAAGAATCTTGATCGAAGATTCATCGCCTTCGTATTCGGCCAACTCCTTCATTTCGAGAAGTGCTTTTCCATATAGGCAGGCTGTAAAAAGTGATTCGGCCCCTGCCGCGAGATTCATGGTGTCATTCCAGTCGGCGAAGCCCAGTAGAGGGAGACCATGAGCGCCCTTATTTGTACGAGTGAAGTCTATCGCCCTCTTGATGTGCTCTCGGATGGAACCAGATTCGAGGGGAAGCTCGTCCTTCCCTTTTTCATAGAATGGCACCTGGTCGTCGAGAAAAGCGAGGTCGCCTGTCTCTTTGAGGTAAGCGACTATCGCCAAAACGACCCAAAGATGATCATCACTATAATATTTGGGACCATCCTCAACCTCTCGAGAATCGCCTTCGTTGGCCTCCATTGACAGCGGATTGTATTGATGCATCGCTGACCCATCACGCTTCTGAACACGCAGCAACTGCTTGATAAGCTTCTTTCCCTCCAAGGGAGCATGGCCAAGAATGCCTAATACATCTTGTGAGCTGTCCCGGAACCCAATACCTCTCGCACCTAGTCCAAGCTGGTAAATGGATAAATAGCGGGACCAGTTCTTAGTTATGTAGCATTGCCGAGGGTTATGTACATTCAGCAGAGAGTTGACGCTCTCCTCGACTGTCTCTACCTGGAAACGGGAAAGATATTCTTCCCAAAATTGACCGAGCTCGTTGAAAGCATCATCGGTGGCTTCCTCTCCCCAGAAGTGGCGGATCGCTGGCAGTTCAGACTCCAAATCCGATGCCTGACCAAGCTGGGTTATCACTCTCCTGGAGTCGCCTGGTTCGAGTTGGCCCAGGTGATGCAGCAAGGCCCCAATAATGTCTCCTCTTCGGGCTTCACGATTACTTAGCTCTGGAAATCTCAATGAAAGCGGAAAGGACCAGGTGCCGTATTCGTTGTCTCCAAGGAAGCACTTTCGGTCGGATTCAAAGGACGAGACAGGCAAGTTGGAGGTCATGAAATTGAATTGGGTATCTTTGAGCATGAATGGGAACTGCAGTAGGATCTTGCGATCGACGTCGGCTTCATAGACCTTGCTTTGCATTGTCTGGGGGACCCAGTCGGCATTGTTGAATTGGGCTAGAGCGTCTGGATGTGAGTACTCGACGACTGGGATCACATCCACTTTGAGCGGCTTCTTCGAGATATTGGTAATTTTGATATCTCGTATTAGCCGGTGTTCGCCGATTGGGACAAAGATGGTTACGTCACTCCTTAGGCCATGGAACTCAGAGACGATCCTCGTGTAGCCCAGTCCCACATGACACTGGTAGGAGTCGTACCTATCCAATGACGGCACAAAATACGGAGAAAAAACCCGGAATTTGGGATCTTCTCTCGTGCCGTCCTCAATCCGAAGATATAAAGTTGTCCCCTTGAAATCAGAAGCAGGCAGCTGGGGGATATATTTGGTGATTCTATTCAGGGCCGGATCATTGCGGCACAAAAGAGCGCCCCCCGTATGGTCCACAAAACCCCCAAACTCCAGTGTCCCAACATAATTAATCCACTTGGTCGGAGTCTTCGGGTTGGTGATCACATATTCTTTGCGGGCATCATCAAAGTAGCCGTATTTCATAGTAAATAACCTTTCTGACCTGGATCCGCAGTATGGATCACTGAATTCATGAATTCAATTCTGATGATGTGAGAAGGTCACCGGCTCGACACCCGCATCCACAACAGGGTCATAGAAACCAGGAAAAATATCGACCGGTAGATGTGCGTGATGCCAGTCATAGGTCCCAGATTCGCACCTGTTGAGACACAAAGCTGCTTCAATTCTGATGACATCTAGCTGATAACATCTAGCTAAGTGTCGCCACAACTTCGATCCTTCCTTGACCCGATGCTGGACTAGGAACAACATTTCCTTCGATAGCTCTGCCATCGACAACCAGATTTGTCCGGTTGCCTGGACCTTCTCGTAGCACCTGGATGTGGTAATCAGCGCCTTGGTAGCGACGTTTAACTGTGAATCCTGGCCAGGATTTAGGAACGACCGGGGCCACCATTAGTCCGTCGTAAGTTGGACGGATTCCTAGTATCCACTGGCTGATGGCCACGAAATTCCAGGCGGCGGTACCCGTGAGCCATGAATTCTTGGCTTCGCCATGGGTTGGTGCATCTCGACCGGCAATCATCTGGGCATAGACATAGGGCTCGCACCGGTGCACATCGCTTATCTTCTCGCGAAAAGATGGATTGATGCGCAGGTAGTAATCGAATGCCTTGTCACCATCACCAATAAGGGTTTCGGCGATCATAATCCAGGGATTCGTATGGCAGAAGATGCCAGCGTTTTCCTTGTAGCCCGGTGGATAGGAGGATATTTCGCCCAGATTCACTCGATATTTCGTGTATGCTGGTTGGTGCAGCAGAATGCCATGCGGAGTTGCCAAACGCTCGTCAACTGACTGCAGAGCTTGCCTTGCTTGACCGTCTTCCAACCCAACACCGGCCATGATATTGATTCCTTGAGATTCGACGTAGATTTGTCCTTCGTCACACCTGCTAGAGCCAACCACATCTCCCAAATCATCATAGGCACGTAGAAACCAGTCTCCATCCCAGCCATGCTTGAGGACGACCTCAGTCATCGAACTTCCAGCTTCCCTGTACTCGGCAGCCTCTCCAAGGCACCCAGTCCTTTCAGAAATCTCAGCCATTTCGGCGGCGGCGAGAATGAAGAGACCGGCGATAAATACCGATTCCGCGACCTTGCCATCCCGATTGGTCGTCGTCTGGAACGATTCTCCGGGCTGCTCAGAAAATGTATTTAAATTCAGACAATCATTCCAGTCAGCCCTTCCGATGAGGGGTAATCCATGGGGTCCTAGTCGATCCAAGGTGTAGCCGATGCTTCGCTGTAGATGCTCGAAAAGGGGAGTTTCCGATCCCGGTTTGTTATCGTAGGGTGCAAACTCATCCAGAACCCCCCAGTCGGCGGTTTCCTTGATATAGGCAGCAACGCTCAAAATGAGCCATAGTGGATCGTCGTTGAAATTTCCCCCGACGTTTTCATTGCCTTTCTTGGTTAGCGGCTGGTACTGGTGATAGGCACCTCCAGATTCGAGTTGGGTGGCAGCCAGATCCAAAATGCGCTGCCGGGCACGTCCTGGAACCATATGGATGAAACCGAGTAAATCTTGGGTTGAATCACGGAAGCCCATACCCCGCCCTACTCCCGATTCAAACAGCGACGCTGATCGCGAAAGATTGAAGGTAACCATGCACTGGTAGGCGTTCCAAATATTCAACATCCGATCAGTGTGGATATCTGGGGTAGAAACCTGGAGAACCGAGAGTTTATCGCTCCAGAATCCTCTCAATTCTTCAAAGGCATTCTCTGATTCCTTGAGATCCAGATACTTGTCAATTTTTATTCTCACATCTGCTTTGTAGATCCGACTGGGGTTTTCTTTTTCGAATTTTTCGTCTCGATCATTCTCATGATAACCCAGCAGAAAGATCATCTGCCGCTGTTCGCCAGGATCGAGAGCGACCTGGACATGATGTGAGCCCATGGGCGCCCATCCATTGGCGATGCTGTTCTGAGCCGCCCCAACTTCAACAACCTTTGGCTGGTCCCATCCGCGATTCGGTCCCAGAAAGACCTCACGCTGGGTGTCAAATCCCGAAATTTCCTCAGAACAGGCAAAGAAAGCGAAGTGGTTTCGCCGTTCTCGAT
>DASRZI010000587.1:0-11384 GCA_035686605.1 Candidatus Zixiibacteriota bacterium | reverse complement strand
CATGAATTTCCCTGGCTACTGCTTCTTCCAGCGTTTCTCCGGGTTCAACAAAACCTGCCAGGACGCTGTAGAAGCCAGGTGGATGTCTGTGAGCTCGAGCCAGTAAGAGGCGGTCATCTTTGCGTACCAGGACAATGATGGCAGGCGAAATGCGAGGGTAGCTGATAAGACCACACTCCGCACATTCTTTGGCGCGATCTCTCAGGTGGTCCCCTGTTGGAGCGCCGCATTGGCCGCAATACTGGTGTGTTCTATTCCAGTCAACGATCTGTACCGCTCTACCCGCTACACCAAATAACTCTTCGTCCATCCGTCCATAGAGTCTGCGAAGTCCCTGGAAGCTCCATCCCTCTGGCGCATCGTACTCCTCATCTACTTCGGCCGTATAGCAAAGTGTGCCATCCAGGTTTCCTAGATATTGTTGGCGCAAGAGATCTATGGTCAGATCGTCTAGATCGTCGTTGGCCGGCAGAACCGCCTTTTGATCGATTAACCTGGCCAGCAGACGGTTTCCCTTAAACAGGAACCATACTGCCGGTAAGTCCTCGTCTAGCGGTTTTTTTACAGCGGAGTAGAACACAGCACTCAAAATCCAGGATAACCGGTCGGTGAGCTTGTCGGTGTTGGTGGAGTTGGAATTGGATAGCCGCCAGGAGTAGAGGTAGACAGCGGCGGCTGCGTAGGGCCAGGAGTCGGTTGAAGAGTGCCGGTCGGCGTCTGTGTTGGCGTCCCTGGGATCGAAGTCGAAGTAGGTGTGAGTGTCACTGCTGGCGTGCTGTTAGGAGAGGTCGAACTAGGCGATGGGGTAGCCGTCGGGATGATCGTACCTGGGGTCCCTATTACCGTTGGCGTACTGGTTAACAACGGTGTTCCTGCCGGGGAAGGTGTTGTGGTTGGAACCATGCCAGTTGGGGTTGCAGAAATTGCCGAGGTTGGATCGCCTGTTGGACTCGGCAGTACGATCCCAGGCGGAGTCGGACTGAGTACACCCGGGGGTAATATGGGGGGAAGGTTGCCTTCTAAGGTGCCGATTACGCGAGCCAGTGGGTTGGGTTGAACGATTTGGGTCGTCTCCAAGAACCAGGCGATCTCAACCGCAGGTCGTTTGCCGCATCCCAGCGGCCCTTCGTATTTGCGAAAGATGCCATCGACGGTTAGTTCAGTACCCGGTCGAATGAGCTGCAGAAGTTCCTCAAAACCAAGAGCATCCAGCCTTAGATTGTCGGATATGAGTGACCAGCTTGTCCCAGGTCCGGTCGACAATAAACATTCCTGAGCTGGAAGCCTGAAGAAAGAACCCGTTACCCGAATAAATGCGTCCTGATATGCTTCTGGATCCTCCTGTAACTCGGCAAAGGTCACAAGTTGAGGCTGTGAGCTGATGACGCCGCTGAACCCTTCTTCGGCCGGATTTGGCTTCAGTTGACCCTTGTTTGTACCGCATGCTGCCAGGACAAGCGCGGTCAAAATGATAATTCCTACTACGCGATGCATGATATCTTTGGTCTAAGGAACCGGATCAATCCACGGTTCTGATTGGTTAGCCATAATGCCGCAATTGGATAATTCGACTACCACATGCGACTCAATGTTCTTGCTTATGTCATATTGTAGCTCTATTCGAGCTTTAACAAATTCCGGACCTAAAATTCAAAGCTGCTGTTTAGTCACTTTTCGAGCAAACCTGGGTCTCGAGCACAAGTTCACTTCCGAGGCAAAAGACGCATCACACTTCACTCATGAAAGATCCATTGTAGGTCAGAGTTAGGTTGAGCTTCAAGGCTCGAGAGCAGGCAGTTCGTTTTCGCCAGATATCTTATCACTGTACGCTTAGTGGAATGTTATACAGCCTCCCCCTCATCGTCTCGTCTAACCAACTGCTAATAAGATATCCAGTTCCAAACGCGCAATTCCTACTGCGAGATTGGTAAGCACTCTTGTATCTTCGTCGCGGCCAAAGTTCCCATTTCCTGGCGGCAGCTTGTTGCCTTAAGCGAACAACGGATTATCCATAACCATGACGGTAGAAATGTACATGCAAAGAAGGAAGGCTCCGATACCATCGGCGACAACTGAGTTCGTCTCAGTATACTTCATTCATCTGGAAGATGATTCGTGATTCCTTAAACAGAAATTTCGAGGTGTGCTAGGAGAAGAAGCTGGTAGTAGTGAATGATAATCGCCGCTTTTACCGTTCCCGATGCTTCAGCGTCCCGAAGGGGAGCTATCAGACCATCAACCAGCAAGCGACGTTTTTCAGATTCCATATCCGGTTGAGAAGCAACAGATAGATACCAGAATTTCGCATAAAGACGCCATGCCGCGGCGGCATAGGTAGATTTCAATTCCACTTCCCAGGCTTTTACATACTGCCTGGCGGCCATCACCATCAAGACTTCGCTTAAACCACCGGCAAGGAGTCTCTGCGTGAATTTCTTGGAGTCTGACATCTCCAGCAAGTTCTGTAAGGCGACACCCCCTACCGCACCAAGATCCAGAATCGAGGCAAAATGACTATATTGGCGGGCCGTGGACTTGGCCACTAGCACGTTCACGAACTCGTAGAGCTCGTTTACTATTTCGAGTCGCTTATCGTCACTTGATAGACCCACCTCGAGCATGGCTGAACGCAGCTGCCAAAGCTGCGATGGTTCAGGTTTGGCCAAGAGAAGAGCCATCAGTTGTTCATTTGACATGGGATCTCTATCTCACTTCAGGCAGCACTTTCTCTCAAGTGTACGAGCTTCAAAATCACGTCTTGGCATTTCTCCTCATCCATTAGAATCCGCATTATCGACCGGGGATGAAGTGTCTGGCATCTAGTACGCCCACCAGTCATTTCTTGTTCAATCACTCGACAATGGGAGCAGATCGTTACAGAAAATTATACACTACCACCGGGTAGAGCTAAAGAGGTAGATCGACCACTTTGAGATCTTCAATGTCAGTCATTGAGGTCAGACATTTAGGTCAGACCTTAAGAACAGATAATAGGAACAGCCGTTATTGTAAGAGGGGCGTTGGAATCCGGGCTTGCTTATTGACCACCTTATCTGATTCTGCAAGAATTTGACGAAGTGGTGAATATACCGATGGAGTTTTATAAATATAGCGCTCAATTCAAGTTTGCGATTCGGAAAAACAAGGATTATTTATGAGATATACGCCAGAGCTTTCATATTTACTCGGCAGCATGGTCATTTTTGTAACTGGAATGGTGATGACTCAGATATTAAAGGTGGTTCGGGCTAGAAGAATTCAGGCTCGAACTCCAGTGTTTGAAACGTCGGATATATCGAGATAACCGAACATGTTTTTCAGCCCGTATTGGCTCTTATTCGCCCTTCCCGGAATCGTGCTGGCTTTTTGGGCTCAGTCGCGCGTGAAAGGCGCCTACAAAAAATACAGCAAAGTCCGAACCAGCAGAGGGGTATCTGGGGCAGATGTAGCCCGTACTCTCCTCGACTCACAGGGATTGCATGATGTCGAGATCGAAGAGAGCAAGGGACTTCTTAGCGATCATTACGATCCGAGAACGAAGATTTTGCGCTTGAGCAAGGACGTTTACCACAATCCAAGCGTCGCGGCGGCTGGCATTGCCGCCCATGAGATGGGGCATGCGCTCCAACACTCTAGCGGCTATTTTCCGCTTCAGATTAGGAGTGCAATCGTCCCTGTGGCCCAGGTTGGCAGTACGCTTGCTCCATGGTTGGTAATCATTGGATTCTTCCTTAGATTCACAACGCTTGCCTGGCTGGGTGTAGTCCTGTTCGGATTGGCGGTGATATTCACTCTTATTACATTGCCGGTTGAGTTTGATGCCAGCAAAAGAGCTAAGAAACTGCTCGTGAGCAATGGCGTCCTCATTGGAAACGAGATCGATGGCGCCAACAAGGTGCTGGACGCGGCCGCTTTAACCTATGTCGCCGCAGCCGTGGCAGCTATTGGTCAGCTTATTTATTATGTGTTTCTCATGACCGGGGGTCGGCGAAGATAATCAATTTAAAACCGCGATGACCTTTTAATCGTCAAGCAAACTAAGACCTGCCGGGCTAATGGCTCACCAGGTCTTTTTAGATCTTTTCGCTCAGCGAAAACCAGTGCGCGGCATATGGGGGCAGAATCTTGACCAGAGGAATATCACTTAACGTCTCTTTCTGGCCATCGGAGAGTAAATCAGCAAAATCGGATCCGCGATAAGCGCTCAGCTCAAGGCTAATCGATTGCTGTTGGTCGCTCAGGTTGACCAAGACCAATATTCGATCATCGTCATGGACTCGCCAAAAGGCTAGCAAGGCTGGGTTGTCAATGGATATCAATTCCATCGTGCCTTTTTTCAGGGCGGAGTGCTGGTTGCGGGCTTCCAAAAGAAAACGTGTTGCCCAGAGAAATGAGCTCTTGTCCTTTTCCTGATCCTCCACATTGACAAGCTTATAACCATATTGATCGCTGTCAATCGCGGGCAGGTATGGTGAGTCGGCCCGCGAGAATCCGCCGTTTACTTCACCGCTCCACTGCATCGGAGTGCGGCAACCATTGCGATCTTTTAGCCAGATGTTGTCTCCCATGCCAATCTCATCACCGTAATAGATGATAGGCGTTCCGGGCAGCGAAAACAGAAGAGCGTTCATCAACAGCCACTTGCGCTTGCTTCCATCCAACAAGGGCAGCAGGCGTCTCCTAATCCCCATGTTCTGCTTCATTCTGGGCTCTGGCGCATATTGAGACCACATCCATTCCCGCTCATCGCGAGTTACCATTTCCAGAGTCAGCTCATCGTGATTCCGCAGAAAAGTCATCCATTGGGTTCCCGGCGGAATCTCGGGCATACGGCCAAGAACATCCACTATAGGGTTCATTTGACCGCGTTTAAGGGCCATATAGAGTCGTGGCATTATCGGAAAGTTAAAACACATGTGAAATTCGTCGCCATCTCCGAAGTACTGGCGTACATCTTCAGGCCATTGGTTTGCTTCGGCGATGAGGACTCTCGCGGGATACTCCTCGTCCAATATCCTGCGGATTTTCTTGAGAAAGGCGTGGGTTTCAGGTAGATTTTCGCAGTTTGTGCCCTCTCGTTCGAACAGATAGGGTACTGCATCAGCCCGAAATCCGTCGATGCCCATATCCAACCAGAACCTCATTATTGCGATCATTTCATTCTGGACGGTTGGATTTTCATAGTTGAGATCGGGCTGGTGGCTGAAAAACCGGTGCCAGAAATACTTCCCAGCCTTCTGATCTAAGGTCCAATTGGATTCTTCGTAATCCAAAAAGATGATCCGGGCATCACCGTACTCTTTGCCTGTCTCACTCCAAACATAGTAGTCATGATACGGCGAATCGGGTCCATTCCTGGCAGCCTGAAACCATGGATGCTGGTCGGAGGTATGGTTCATGACCAGGTCGGTGACTACTCGAAGACCCTTGTCATGCGCCGCTTCGATAAATTCCTTGAAATCATCTAGGGTTCCGTAGTCCGAGTGAATACTCATGTAATCTGCAATATCGTACCCATCGTCCTTCAGAGGTGATGGGTATGTTGGCATGATCCAGATGCAGTCGACACCCAGCGATTTAATATAATCCAACTTGGATATGGCTCCCTGAAAATCGCCGTTTCCATCACCCTTGCTGTCACTATAGGCGCGAAGATATAGCTCATAGAAGACGGCATGTTGATACCAGTGAATGTCAGTTTTCATTTGTCAGTTAATTGGTCAAACTTAATCCATGGTTGACTGCAGCGCCACGGAGCAATCTGGAACTGTACCACACGGCTCATCAAACTGCTTCATCGATAAGCTAGGCATAGGGATTATCCTCGTCAAGTCGTCCCTCTCGGCTGATTTTGACTTTATTGTATGTAGACCTAACCATTCATCTCGGGGCGTGTCGTATACACGATCAGAGGCCGATCTTCTCATTATACTTGCAACCCCTGATTGCCCTCGATAGATAGAATATTGTGGGCGATGTATGCCGCTCTAACCCTTAACTGATCCTGCCAGCAACCCTCGGACAAAGTAGCGCTGCAAGAGCAGGAATACAGCAAGCGGCAAAGCCATTGAAATAAACGCCGCTGCCGTCAACAGGTGCCAACCTCCGCCTAGGGAGGTGACCAGGTTGCTTATTTGGTACGTCAAGACAGGCTTTGTGCCACCAAGGTAGACCAGGGCGACCAACAGGTCATTCCAGACCCACAGAAACTGGAAGATCGCCAAAGACGCCAGCGCTGGGGCTGATAGCGGGAGAGCCAATTTCCAGAAGGCCGTCCAATGGGATGCCCCATCCAGATATGCCGATTCAAACAGATCTCGAGGCAGTGCGGCAATGAAAACCGTCGTCAGGAAGATCGCATATGGAAGCCCAAAGCCAGTGTGGAATAGCCACACTCCGAAGAAGGTTCCATTGAGGCCCAGATCGGCGTAGATGCGTGATATCGGGATCAGGACCATCTGCAGCGGAATGATCTGAAGGCCGACGAGCAGTGCGAATAGCACAAATCGACCTCTGAAATCCAGCCAGGCGAAAGCATACGCTGCAGTTGCCGCGAACAATAAGGGGATGATCGTCGCCGGAATCGATACCAGCAGGGAGTTTAGGAATGCCCTGCCCATTCCACGCTCGTTGAAGTAATCCTCGAAGGTACAGCTGTAGTAAGTTGGTTGGGTACCTGCAGCGCAATCTTCGGCGTATGAAGTTGTCCCCCGGTAGCCCACCAGCGCATCCTGGTAATTTCGATAAGTGATTCGAGGTCTCTGTGTAATCCCCGATTCTCGCTTGAGGTGATCGAGGATATCCGCTAACTGTTGGTCATCAGGTCGAGCATCTTCAGGAACGTGCAATCCGCCGTTTATTTCCCGGTTTAATAGCGCTCGCAATTGGATGGACCGGGTAAACGACCCGATCAATTCGGGATCGAATAATTCAACCTCTGTGATCGCATCTCCGGCGCTTCCATGGCACTCGCCACAATACTGGGTGTACTCACTAGTTCCCTGGGGTTGGGAGAAGATCGTCCACCAGCCGGTCTCATTGACATCCTGCCGGTGACGCATGGAGGTTACAAAAAGCCCGATGGCAGGAATCAACCATATGATGCAAATGCCAATGATGACAATATGCCGAGGGAGACTCTGCAACCAGCTCCAAAAACGATGTCCTCTCATCGGATGGCCTCCTGTTCCTGGAATCGCTTAACGTTCAGCCACATGAAAGGCAACACGATGATGATCAAGATTACGGCAATGGCAGTACCACGCCCCGTGTTAAAGTTTACGTACATCTCTGTGTACATGCGGTTAGCCATTACTTCGGTACCGAAGTTGCCTCCTGACATGACGTACACGATGTCAAAGATCTTCAGGACGTTGATGACCATTACCGTTATCACGACCACCACGGTGGGCATGATCATCGGGAGCATGATTCTCCAGAAAACAGCCCATTCATTTGCACCATCAACTCGAGCTGCTTCCAATATTTCTGTTGGAACCCCGCTAAGCGCTGCGGCGAGAATAGTCATGCAGAATCCTGACCAGATCCAGATGCCAACTACGATCAAAGCGCCAGTATTGATCGGTTGGGTGGACATGAAGGCGACTGGTTCCCCTCCAAGGCTTGTAACTATGGAGTTCAACAGGCCGGTTTGAGTGCCACCGGTATTGTAGTCATAGACGAAGCCCCAGATAATGCCAGCGCCTACAAAACTAATAGCCATTGGCAGAAAGATGATGGCTTTGGCAAGTTTTTCATATCTTATCCGGTCAGTTAGGACAGCCATCACCAATCCAATGGTTACCGTGCCAGAGACCATCAGAAGCATCCATTTAAGATTGTTGCCGTACGAGGAGGATAGGAAGGAACTCACGAAATCGCCAAACGAATTGAAATTCATTTCATTCGTCAGCGCATAGCGGTAGTTCTCAAAGATGCCCCAGCATGGTTCACCGTCTACGCAGGTGGTAGCTGCGGAAGCTGTTGAATCCCTATTTTGCAGGCTTAATCCAATGGTATTTATGGTTGGATAGAGGACAAAAACGAATAATATGCTCAGTGCTGGAAGCAGGTACAGGAACGGAGCAAGCTTACCCTGACGCATAATTTGAGGGGCCGAGCTCTTACTCATCTATTACCCTCCTTTACTCGCGCCAAACGACTTCCATCGAAGGAGCCTGGCTGCTCAACGATGATGAGGAGATGATTGAAAAGAGGCGGGTATACACCCGCCTCTCATATTAAAGAAAGATCGTTACTGACCCAGTGCCTCTGCTTGCGCGGTCGCTGGCCCTGCTAGCGCAGTTGCGATGTCCTCACCGCTCAAGACGGCAATGATGGCATCCCATTCGGCGCTTCCAAATCCAGGCTGAATGGTATCGCCCAGATCAGGAGTAAAGCCGGCCGCTGCAGCCAGGGCAATGGCATTCTTTGAGAGAGCGGGATCCAAGTAGTTGCCTGTAGCTGCGCTGTTCGGATTCAAACCGAATCCGACCTCTGCCCAATGCTCGGCGCCGGCATTGCTGGTCAAGTAGCTGACGATTGCCTGAACTGCCGGGGAGCCATTGAAGACCATCATCCAGTCCGCACCGCCTTGCAATCCCTGAGCACCTGGGAACGAGAAGAAGTCATAATCGGTTCCATAGGCGAGTTCTGGGAATTGCTTCGCCACTTCACCACCCGCAAAGCCGGACTGTTTCACCATCATAGCTTCTGGTGGATCGGCGAAGGGCTTATAGATGGCGTCTATGAAGCCGGTCGACAACGTTCCGTCAACGCCGCCAACTGTATAGACCGGGTCACCTGCCCATGCGCGATAGGTCTCGTAAGCCTGGATCACGCCTGCATCATCATATGGAATGCTGCCGTCGATTAGACCCATCACGTACTCAGGACCTTGCTGGGTCAGGAGCAGATCCTGGATAAAGTCGGAGCCTGTCCAACCGGTAGCATCACCCGATTCCATACCCATTGACCAGGGTACATTACCGTCTGCTACCATCTGTTCAACCAGCGTCTCTAGCTCTTCGAAGGTTTCAGGAATCTCATATCCAAAAGCTTCAAAGGCTACAGGACTATACCAGACAATGCTCTTTACATCCGCTTTCAACGGGAGCGAAAGCCATTCCCCGTCAGATGTGCCAAGATCGAGCCAGAATCCCCGGTAATTGTCCGCGTTAGCTCCTACTTGATCCAGGGGGGCTAGCTGATCACCATATTGGGTCACAGGTCCCGTCGTCGGCCAGACAATGATATCCCATGGCGTGCCTGCCTGAACACGAGTGTCCACCAACGCTTGATCTCTTGAGGCTTCTGGCGATAGGGTTATCCCGCAATCGTCGAGAACTGGGGAGATTATTTCAAGGAAGTTTTCTTCCTCGACACCGGACCACTGGTAGAGGATCGTAACCTCATCTCCATCACTTGCACCCATGCAGTCGATGCCGTCCATGGCGGTTACCATGCCCAGGGCTTCCATCTGCACAGCAGCTGCGCCAGCTAAGGCTTCGTTGATGTCTCCACCGCTGACGACGTCAATGATGGCTGTCCATTCGGCGCTTCCGAAACCAGGCTGAATCGAGTCCCCCATATCAGGGGTGAAACCGGATGCGGAGGCCAGAATTTCCGAGCTTTTTGTCAAAGCCTCGTCAATATAGTGACCTCTGCCGGCGTTGTTCGGAGTCAGGGCAAAGCCTTCCGCGGCCCATGCCTCTCCACCTGCGTCGCTGGTCAGATATGCGGTCAGTGCCTGAACCGCTGGTGCGTCGCTAAAAGCCATCATCCAATCTGCGCCACCCTGGAGACCTTGGGCGCCAGGAAAGCCGAAGAAATCATAGTCAGTGCCGTAGCTCAGTTCTGGGAACTGTTTGGCTACCTCGGCCCCAGCGAAGCCTGATTGCTTGACCATCATAGCTTCTGGGGGATCTGCGAATGGCTTATAAATCGCATCGAGAAATCCAACACTGAGGGTGCCATCGGCTCCACCGACGTTGTAGGTTGGATCTGCAGCCCACTTAGCATACTGTTCATAGGCTGCCGCGACACCAGCATCATCATACGATACGTTACCGCTGATGAGATCTAGGACGTAATCGGGGCCTTCCATTACCAGAAGCAGATCTTGGATGAAATCAGATCCAGTCCATCCAGTTGCATCGCCGGATTCCATACCCATTGACCAGGGAATATTGCCGTCCGCAACCATTTGTTCAACCAAAGCATCGAGGTCAGCAAAGGATTGGGGAATATCATATCCATATGCTTCGAATGCCGTGGGACTGTACCAAATAATGCTCTTGGTATCGGCCTTTACGGGAACTGCCAGCCATCGACCACCAATGGTACCGAGATTAACCCAATACGATTCGTAATTTTCGAAATTGGCGCCAATATCTCCCATAGCTACTAGCTGCTCGTTGTATTGCGATGCGGGACCAGTGGTGGGCCAGATGAGGACATCCCACGGAGTTCCAGCTTGCACGCGAGTATCGACGAGGGCTTGATCACGAGACGACTCGGGTGCAAAGGCTATACCACAGGCCTCAACCAGCGGAGCGACGATGTTGCTAAAGCTTTCTTCTTCGAGGCCTGACCACTGGTAAAGAACGGTAACTTCATCGCCAGGGTTGGCTCCGTGGCAGTCGATGTCAGTGGCCATTTCTTCTTCGGGTTCCGCTGTTGGTTGCTCTACCACAGTCTCCTCATCGGGAGTTTCCCCGGCGCTGGAAACAGGTTCTTCGAGGGCTGGTTCAGTCACTTCTACTTGCGCAGTCTCCTCCTTATCAGGGGAAAGCACCCCTGTGGCTGCGAGAATGATCCCGGCCAGGATGATGAAGGCGAACACGGCAAGTCCAGCCAATAAAATAGGATTCCTGAGCGGGCTCTTCTTTGGTTCTTTGGGCTTGGTAGGGAAGATGGGTCTAGCTACCTCTGTCTCTGGCAGCGGCTCTCCTTGGCTGACAACAAGCGCTGTTGCCAGATCTGGTTTTGCATCAAAATCTGGCGGCGATACTTCTGTTTCCGGGTATTCAGGTGCAAAGTCAGGGGAACTGACCTCTGTTGGAGGCGCCATTTCGGCAGCGTCTGGCACCACTGCCCCTTCAGCGTCGAAGTCCAATTCGACCGCAGCAACCAGTGGTATGGGAGGAACAGCAGGTTGGTCTTCGGGGAGTGGTTGCTCGGGTGCTGGCGGGACAACGGGGGCTGTCTGAGGAGTTCCGGGTCGAGAAATAGCCTCAAGGCTGTCGGTCATCTCGTTTGCAGTGGAATACCGCTCGTCCGGCGCTTTGGCCATGGTTCGGGCTATCACGACGTCAATCCCAACAGGAAGATTAGGCATAACTTGTCTGATATCCGGTATTGGATCAATAACGTGTTTCATCATG
>DASRZI010000586.1:0-15530 GCA_035686605.1 Candidatus Zixiibacteriota bacterium | reverse complement strand
CTGGGCAGAACAACGCCATTTCCACAGCGACATGGAAGTCAAGGCGCCACAAGAGATAGACTATTTCCTTTTATCTGATTATTTGGTTTTGGCCCGGATCCTCATTGCGCAGGAGCGAGTTGAAGAAGCAGCCAAACTCCTTGAGCAGGTACTCGAGGCAGCCGAGATGGGTGGACGAATTTCGAAAGCTATCGAGATCAGGATTCTACAGGCGTTGGTATTTCAAGCAGGGAGCGAGCCAGATCGAGCGCTATCCGTACTGGAGCATGCCTTCGCTCTTGCCGAACCGGAGAGCTTCATTCGCATTTTCGTCGATGAAGGTCCGCCCATGACCCGGCTGCTTCACGAGGCTCTTAGGCGGGGAATTGCTCCAGATTATGCTCGCCGTTTGTTGGCCGCATTCTCATCGGATGATCCTGTGCAAGCGGACACGCAAAAAGCACTTCTCGATCAATCTGAATTGGCCGAGCCGCTGAGCGAACGCGAAATCGAAGTACTGCAGCTAATCGCTGCAGGGCTTACGAATCGAGAAATCGCCGATAGGCTGTACATCTCGCTCAGCACGGTAAAGGTCCACTCCCGCAACATCTACGGCAAGCTAAACGTACACAGTAGGACTCAGGCAGTAGCACGATCGCAAGAATTAGGGTTGTTGTAAAGCAAATCGGATTGAGATTGCCGATTCTCGCAGCATCGATAAGCGTACGTAGGGGGATAGCACAATATCACAAGCATGGTAGGGAGATACTGGTCGGATGGATTCTGCGCCAATTTTCGGTAACCGCCCCTAGAATCAAACAACTAGCAGCCCTAGGCGTCCAAGGGTAGGGACCTATTTCTAATCCATCATCGACAATATATCCATCCTCATTAAGACCACCTTCGCATGGTGGTATAGCAGCCAGTGCTCCGATGTTCGTCTATATTTTGGGATTTATCGTTACATCAACTCCTCGATTAGTCCCAATGAATACCACTTTTGGGGTATGACACTAATACTGCACGGAGAGTATGCTTCATGTAGATGAGGTAGATAGTGATTCAACAGGTTAACTCGTGAAAAGCCCAGTGGAGATTGAAAGGAGAGTGATAATACAACCTTGCTCGATGCCCTTGTGACATCGCCGCCAAAACCTTAATCAAGAATTTCTCATGCAGAGTGTATTTAGTGGAGTTACACATGAACAACGGAAAAACTCATCAAAACGGAAACGCCATTGTCATCGATAATTTGGTTAAGAAATATGACGATATCACGGCCGTGAATGGTCTAAACCTCGAGATCCGCAAGGGCGAGATGTTTGGATTCTTAGGACCGAACGGCGCTGGGAAAACGACCACGATCAGCATGATGTGCGGTCTGTTGGCGCCCACCGCTGGATCGGCCATTATCGCCGGCTACGATGTTGGGAAAAACCCTCAGAAGGTCAAAGAGCGCATTGGTCTCTGCCCGCAAGAGGTAGCGGTTTTTAAGTTCCTTACAGGGATGGAAAACATCGTACTCTTTGGGAATCTTCATGGCATGGACAAGCAGGTGTTAAAAAAACGGGCAGTGGATCTGGTCGAACAGGCAGACTTCTCGGAGGCTGCCGGACGGCGGTCCAAGGGCTATAGCGGTGGGATGATGCGACAGTTGAATCTGATGATTGCCCTGATCAGCGATCCGGATATCGTGTTTTTAGACGAGCCAACAGTGGGTATGGACGCTCGCGCCCGCCGAAGTACCTGGGAACGTATTGGGTCACTCAAGGATCAAGGGAAAACCGTCATCCTTACCACCCATTACATTGAAGAAGCACAGGTGTTGAGCGACCGGGTGGGGATCATCGACTACGGTGAGCTCATCGCCCTCGGTTCGCCAGAAGAGTTAATGGCCGAACATGATGCCAAAGATCTGGAATCGGTTTTTCTACAAATCACCGGTCGCCGGATTGCGGAGGGAAGTTAACATGAAAACGCAGAAAATTAGAGCGCTGGTTGGCGTTGAATTGAAGAAACTGTACCGGGACCCAATGACCCTGGCCGTGCTGTTGTTCATGCCAATAGGGCTTGCCTTGGTCTTTTACTTCGCTTTGAGCGGTATTACCGGGAATGACTACTATCCTGACCCTAGCATGAACCATTTCGAATACTTGCTGCCGGGAGTGATGGGTTATGCAATCATTTACATGGGAATGATGGTTGCGTTGGCACTGGTCGACTATAGGCAGATAGGCTTGTTGAAACGAGTCGAGGCTACCCCGGTATCTCCATCAGAATACATGGGAAGCCTTATCATCGCCAACATGGCCATTGCCGTTTTCCAGGCTTTGATTGTCCTATTGATGGCTCGGATCCTGGGTTATGAACCCCTAGGCGGAGTGGTTGGGTTGTTGCTGGCCACCGTATTCCTTGCCCTGCTGGCGATTACGGCGGTTGGTTTGGGGCTGATAACAGCAGCCGTAGCCAAGGAAAGCGGAGCGGCGTCTGGGATAGCGATGATTTTTATCGTGCCGATGATGATTTTCGGTACCCTCCTGGCAGTATTTGATGATATGACCCGCACAATCGCCCATTTTATGCCCAACTTCTACGTCACCGATTCGTTGTCGATCATTTTCCATACCGGAAGCATTTCTGACCCCGTTATCTGGCGGAATCTGCTGATCCTGGCGGCCATCAGTGTGGTCGTTGTCGTAGTCGGGATACAGCTCTTCAAGAGAAATGCATATCGATAAAGGATCGACCGATCTGCGCCTGAAATGAGTTGTGTCCGGCTCCATTTCTGCTGGGGGTTTGTTAAGTACAGATCGCCAACAATGTTTTGCGAAGAACGTAAAAATTGCTTTTGAATACAGGAGCATGAACTAATGGCTCAAGTTGGTCAACAAGTTACTATAAAGCCCCCAGACATCGCTTCAGAAAGTACCAGGAGTTCCCGCCTGTTCTTTGTCGATCACCTGCGCGCTGCCCTGATTATCCTCGTTGTGCTGCACCATGTGGCTCTTGTCTATGGGGCCAGCGTGCAGGGCTACTATTACGTAGAACCTCCGTTTACCGACCCTGCTGCATTCCGGGATTTGCTGGTGTTCGCTCTTGTGAACCAGGCCTGGTTCATGGGAGCCTTTTTCTTACTGGCTGGCTACTTTGCGCCTGGATCAATTGATCGAAAGGGAACGGGTTCTTTTCTAAAGGACCGGCTAATTCGTCTAGGCATTCCCCTGATCGTCTTCTATTTCGTGCTTGGTCCGGTCTCATTCATCGGATATTACCTGATGCCCTCGACACTGACTGGGATCACGACCCCTCTCACTTGGGAAGTCTTCTGGCAGGCGTATCCTGACTTCCTAGGGATGGGACCAACGTGGTTCATCGCAATGCTGCTGATCTTCAGCTTTGGTTACGCCGGATGGCGATGGCTAATTAGGAAGCAGACATCTTCCATGATGAGTAAATCTTCGGTGCCCAGCTATCTGGGTATTGTCATCTTCATAGTCGCGCTAGCGTTACTTAGCTACCTGTTTCGGAAAATAGTCCCGTTAGGCGAAGCTGTGTCTGAGTTTCCGACCCTTGCCTACCTCCCTCAGTACCTAGGCTTCTTCGCAGTAGGTATCTTTGCTTACCGCCGAGATTGGTTTCGAACACTGCCGAACTCGATGGGCGTGGTTGGCTTTGTTGCCGCAGTGGTGGCTACCGTTTTACTATTCCCACTTGCATTTAGCGGCCAATGGTTTTCGATAGAACTCACCGATGTAATGAGCAACTCCATGGGTGACCTGCATTGGCAATCGGCCGTCTATGCGCTCTGGGACTCCATCTTCGCCGTCGGAATGTGCCTGGCGGCGATCGCATTTTTCCGACGCTTTTTAAACAGGGAGAGCAAGTTAGGAACGTTTCTATCGCAGCAGAGCTACGCTGTCTTCATCATCCATATTCCCATCATCGTTTTTCTTGCATATGCACTGAGAGGAATCGTGGTCGACAGCCTACTCAAATTCGGTTTGGCGTCGGTGATTGTCGTCCCGGTTTGCTTCGCTGTCGCATACGTTCTTCGGAAAATACCCGGGGTGTCAAGAGTATTATAAACAATATAGTTTAGTGGAGGTATTGGCTATGTCTGGCGAGAAGCAAGAATCTAGCAGAAACGGAATTAGCGGCCTGGTTTTTGTCGGCTGCCTGATGATCGGCTTGGCCATCGGTTTACTAACAGAGAATGTGGCGGTCGCTTTGTTAGGTGGATTGGGTGTCGGATTTATAGCTATGGCTATCGCACGCTATGTAACACGCGAATGGTGAATGTATCTTTTCATGATATTTGCCGGTCAGCCGCAGCTCATTTTGCATCGTTGGACCTCATATATGGTGTATACGAGGCGAACCCAGTCCGATCAGGTAATTGGAAGCACGATTCGTTTCAAGCCAATTCGCAGGATATGAGGATAAATAGAATGTCTGTTGATCCGGCAAATGTAGGTATCAAGCATCGAATCACCGAGGACCGAGCAGCAATATGGTGGGATTGTTCTTCAACCAAATAGCCAACGAGAGAGGAGGAGGGATAACGGACCCGAGGCAAGGGACTATCAAGCTGAGGACATCTATTTGAGGACATCTATCTGCGAACATCTATCTGCGAACATCTATCTGCATTTCGTATTCTTTGAACCACACTTTCGCGATTAATAGTCGCAAAGTCATGATCGGTTTAACAATGAAATAACATCTTCGCTATGTGCCTCAGCTGTTAGGGGCAACCCAAGACGAAGGGAGCACTACAATGCTTACTCTAGACCAGCCGGCAACCTACGAAATCAGAGTTCCGGGACACCTCGATGAAACTTGGACGGAACGGGACGGGACGGTAAACGTCACAAATGAATACGACGATGGGCAGCCTATCACTACTTTAACAGGCGCATTTGACCAGGCAGCTCTGCAGGGGCTGCTGCGCAGGCTCTATTCGCTTGGAATGCCGCTGATTTCAGTCATTTGCGTCGAATAAAGCAAGGATATTGAAAGCGGTTGAGGACCAGCCCTTTTGATCTGAGTCCATCTAACCAGGGCAGCCAAACAACAACTCACCTCTTTTCGGTGTCGTAATCTCGTCGAGTGTCTGATCGACAGGCTCAGGCAGTTTCGCCAGACTGCGACCCGATGCGAGAACCGAACCGTTAGCTAGTCCACAATTCTCACTCTCGCCGCAATCATGCTCTGTCGCATTTCTGCAAGCGCGCCCAGGGTGTGATAAACTGGCGCCTCCAATGGATAATGAAATCCTCCTGGCGCTGTTCGACACCGAGCAGCGCATCAACATTGAGTTTCCAGGCGTACGCAAGGAGCAGCGGCCGCATGTGATCCGCTTCGTTAGCGAACCGAAGGGTCCTCATTTCATCCTGTACAGTCAGCTGGCCGGAGCGGATGTGGAGGCGGTGATCGTTGAGGAGAAGGCCTATTTCACTCGACTGGGCGAGGTGGAGTGGAAAGTTTATGCCCATGACCATCCAGAGAACCTTCGTGAGCTGCTCGTGGCGCAAGGGTTCGAAGCAGAGGAGCCGGAAGCGGTCATGGTGCTGGACCTGGAGGAGATCGCCAATCGGGGTAAGGATATCTTTGCCTTGCAGGATAGGCCGAGAGCGGGCGCTGATCAGAATATCACTGCACGGGCGGGCGAGGTGAAGATCCGGCGCTTGGGGAGTCCTCCCAGCTCGAAGACGTACGGCGGATCGAGGAGACCGTGTGGGAGGAAGATTTCGAATGGGTGACTGAAAGGTTTGCCACCGACCTGGAGGTGCCCGGTTACTTGAGCGTCTATGCGGCCTACGTGGATGGGCAGCCGGCGTGCGCGGGTTGGATTACTTCCATCCCAACAGCCAGTTCGCCGGGCTGTGGGGCGGCTCGACTGTGCCCGAGCACCGGGGATGGGGACCCTACACGGCAGTGCTGGAGGCACGGGTTCAGGAGGCGGCCGCACGAGGCTAGCGGTTTCTGACGATCGACGCCAGCCCGATGAGCCGGCCAATCGTGACCCAGTATTGGTTTCGGCTGCTGACGATGGCCTGGGCCTGCAAGTGGGGATAAGTCTCTTAACTGCGAATATAAGAAACGATATATATGGCCGCCCGCTGGCATAATATTGCCAAGGCCGGTGAGATGCCGCTGAATCAGAGATTGCACGTGATATCTATGTTGAGGAGGTAAGTGATGGGTGAGAAGGGCGCAAAGAACAGCCAGGATGCGGCCGAGACATGTGAACGCAGCGTTCAGGATCTGACGCCGTTGGGTGAGGTGAGCAGCCGGAAGATGTTTGGCGGATACGGTATTTTCGAGAGCAGCATTATGTTTGCCCTGGTCAACTCTCAAGGCGATCTATTCTTGAAGGCTGACGATACAAACCGCTCTCGCTTTGAAGAGGCCGGATCGGGGCAGCACGGAAAGATGCCCTATTTCCAGGTACCACCTGACGTAATGGCAGATTCTGACACTTTGCAGGAATGGGCGTCAATCTCAATCCAAATCGCCCATGCGGCCAAGAAGAAATAACCTATCCTAATTAGCAAAATATTCGGCTGATTTGATCGAAGCGGACTCCTGGCGCGCAGTACGACCAATAAATGCCAAAGCCACTCGTATAGGGCCGTCACCCTGGTCGCTATATGTCTCCTCCCCCCCAAGATCCCCACCAGAGCACTTGATTGACCGGCAAGAATCCGCGCTCCTTCCCAATCAGAGTGCTTTATCCTCTTTCCTCTGAGATAAGCTTCACAATAATACCGGACCTACGATCAACATTTACTATCGAAGATAGCCTACCACCTACAGCAGGTTGCCTATCCAGAGGGCTCGTTGTAGTTGTGGCAATCAATGGCGATCCTCCAGGAGCTATCAGCCTGCTTCTCTAATATGTCCAGGAATTTGCCAGAAAGGCTCTGGGTCTCCCCTCCGTCCTTAGACATCACGTCGAAGGTATACGTCCCGTGAGAATAAGCCTGAGCGCCCAATATCCGGACTTCTTCAGTATTGATGACCATGCTGCTCATGATGAAATGATCAAATCCCGGCTGCATTCCTGCCCGAATCTGCTCTTTTCTTATGCGGGGCGGCTCATCTGGCGCTAATTGCAGCCCTTCATCGGTCCACAAGGTCATCCAGCGCTCCAAATCTCCAGCGTGGCAAAAGGCTGCATATTCGTTCCACAGTTCGTAGATTTGGGCCACGTCTGAAGCTATGGTTCTTTCCATCGTTATTCTCCTTACTCCAGATAGAACACAAAAGCCCTGTCTAGCACAGGGCTTTTATGCCTTGTTAACAAAGCGAAGCCAGAGCACGATTGTGCGATGCTGACCTCTGCTTACTCCCTAATTGGGTCTGAAGTTAACATTTCCCGAATAAGAAACTACGCCATGTACACCGGGCTCCGCCGGGCTCCACCCTGGCCCATCCCAGGTCCCATGCCCATGGAGACCTTCAAGTTCTCCTGTTACCGCAGTGATTCTCCAGGTTCCAATCCACTCGGCTGTTGCATCTGGTCTCTGGCCAAAGACCTTCATCTCAAGACCACCAGTTTTGCCGTTTACAGTTGCCGAAGCAAATAAAACGTCGCCCCAGTATTGCCACGCTCCATTTCGGTGAATTATTACCCGACCGGTATCTACTTCGTCCCCTACGATGGTTCCAGTCCAGCTACCTGTATCAGCAATGGTCATAAATGCATTGCCGCCCGCAACTTTTACAATTACTGGTTCCGCTGATGGTATGTAATACCAATCGCCTGACGCATCCTCAGGCGGGCCCGCAAATGCCTGGATGGACAACAAGCCTAAGGCCAATGTAACAACTAGCACAACGAATAGCTTTTTCTTCATTTCATCATCTCCTTTGAGCAGCCAAACAAAAGACAAAAATTCGAAAAGATTTTAGATTCAATACAGCACCTCCTCCCTCAGAGAGGCCCGCTTCTTGAGGAACGCACAGTTCATCCAGAAGGTCCGTTGTAATTGTGGCAATCAATGGCGATCTTCCAGGAGCCATCTTCCTGTCTCTTCACTATGTCCAGAAACTTGCCCGAAAAACTTGTCTTTTCCCCGCCTTCATTGGCTGTCATATCTAAGGTGTAGGTGCTGTGGGCATAGGCCCAATCGCCCAGTATCCGCACTTGAACTTCATCGGTATAGACAAGATTGCTGAAGGTGAATAGTTCAAAACCTGGCTCGTATACAGTCCTTAATAGCTCCGTTCCAAAGCGAGGTGGAAAATCCGGCGCCATCTGAATGCAGTCCTCCGTCCACACCGATAGCCATCGTTCAAAATCCCCAGCTTCCATGGCGTCCAAATACTCATTAAACATTGTTCTAATTTGAGCCACGTCGGAATCAATACTTCTTGCCATTTTGTTTCTCCTTTGCGGTTCACCTTTAAACCCTGACTTGAGAGCAGATCGCTTTTACCAGACACCTACACAATTAGTGAATCGGGTGTCTATTGCACATTACTTGATCGAGATCTAAAATGTGAATGACAGAATCCGGGGCTATGTAGGATATTTCACAAGTTTACAAAACAAGCGTCCACTTTTCGTCCACTCCGCGGTTTAGTGAGCTGCCATATCCAGAATGATCAGGGGATGACACCGCAACAAGATCTTCGTACTGGGATTACAAAGGAGGCTGTACGACATCTTCGGCTCCTCGGCCCGGTTACGGTAGATCGAATCCTTGATACGCAGAAGAATACGGCAAAGAGCGCTGGGGATGAGATTGCTGCACCTCGCTTTCGTTCGCAACGCACCGTGGGATTGCTTGGCTATCTTGTCACCGAACGAAGGCCAATAGCGCGCGAACACTTGGCGCTGCTGTTTTGGCCCGATGATGAACCATCCAAGGGACGAGCCAACCTTCGCCGCGAGCTCTACAACCTGGCCCGGATCCTTCCTGACTGTTGGGAGCTAAATCGCCAATCGGTTGCCTTTTTCCCTTTAGCCGGTACAAGTGTCGATCTTGACCAATTACTGCAGCTTGAGAGACAAGAACGCTGGGGGGATGCTGCAAGATTGTTAGGCGGCGACTTCCTTGAAGGAGTAAACCTTGACCATAATGTCGAGTTTGAGAATTGGCTCAGCGTCGAACGTGAACGCTGGCGAGGTCGCTCCGAAACGGTCCTGAGGCGTGTCATCGATGGGCACACGAGACGTGGTCGATACACCGAGGCTTTACACCATGCCCAGCGCCTGCTTCGCCTAGCATCATGGGACGAAGAGACCCATACTCAGGTGATGCGATTGTTGGCCTGGACGGGACAACGGGGAGCCGCCTTACGACAGTTTGAGACCTGCAAACAAATGCTGTGGGACGAGCTGGGCGTCAAGCCGTCAGTAGAAACGACCCTTCTCAACCAGCAAATCCAGGCCGGAAAATTGGACATCCCTCCACAGCTTCCTGCTTATCTTACCGAAGAGAGAGCAAGACACAACTTCGAGCAACCCCTCTTCGTCAGGCGTGAGGAAGAGTTGGAATTGATGGATGCTTTCATGGACGCATCCTTATCTGGTAAGTGCCAGGTGATATTCATCACTGGTGGCCCTGGACGGGGCAAGACAGCCCTGCTGGACGCTTTCTCTAGACGAGCGATGGAGATGCATCCCAATCTGTTGGTTGCCAGCGGTAAATGCAACGCCTATTCTGGTGTAGGAGACCCTTATCTGCCTTTCCGTGATGTCATGGCGATGCTTACAGGTGATGTCGAAGGCCGGTGGGATGCTGGCGCTATCGCCGGTGATCATGCCCAACGGCTTTGGAATGCGTTTCCCCTCGTGGTCCAGGTATTGTTGGATCAAGGCCCTGATCTGCTGGATGTTTTTGTGCCGAGTGCACTTCTTCTATCTCTCGCTATCGCATCCGGGCAAGATAATGCCGCCTGGTTTTCACGTTTGCGCGAGGATGTAAAACGTAGGGCTGCGAGCACTGTTGACGTGGAACAAAGCCAGCTTTTCCAGCAGTTTACCAAAGTGGTGTGTTCCATGACCAAAGACAGACCGCTGCTGTTGATATTGGACGACATTCAGTGGGCAGATACCGCCACAATCAGTCTTTTGTTCCATTTAGGACGGCGACTTGCCGAAGCGGATTGCAGGATATTGATCGCCTGTGCTTACCGCCCTGAAGAGGTAGCGCCGGGTCTCATGGGCGACCGCCATCCGCTGGCAAAGGCTCTGAGCGAGTTCAAACGCAGCTACGGCGATGTGTGGATTGATCTGGGCCGGGTTGAAGAGGAGGAGGACCGCAGGTTCGTGGCTGCCCTTCTGGATGCTGAGCCAAACAGGTTGGACGGCAATTTCCGGTCGTGCCTGTACGACCGTACTGGAGGTCATCCATTGTTCACCGTTGAGCTGTTGCGAGCAATGCAAGACCGGGGTTATCTGATCAAGGATGCAAACGGGGCCTGGATCGAGGGCCCAACTTTGGATTGGCAAGTGCTGCCTGCGCGAGTGGAGGCGGTTATCGAGGAGCGGATCAACCGGCTTAACCCAGAATTACGAGACATCCTCACCATCGGAAGTGTAGAAGGGGAGGTTTTCACTGCCCAGGTCGTGGCTGAAGTGCGGAACATGACAGAAAGGTCTCTGCTGGGCTTTTTGTCTCAGGATCTGGAACTGCAGCACAGATTGGTGAGGGAGCAAGAAGAGGTATATACAGGTCAAAAACGTTTGTCCCGCTACCGGTTTGGTCACATCCTTTATCAGGACTATCTTTATCAGCTGCTGAGCAAGGGTGAAAAAAGGCTGCTTCATGCCGATATCGCCGCAGCGCTGGAGAAGCTTTATGAAGGGCAGCTAGAGGAGATGACCGTACAGCTGGCCCATCACTTCTACCTGGCTGGCGATTATGGTCGCGCCTTCCATTATTTTAGCCAGGCTGGCGAACGGGCTGCCCGCATTTATGCAAGCCGGGAGGCGATCACCCATTACACGCGAGCCATCCAGCTCGCTGATCAGGTTGGTCCTGATGTTGTAACGCGGGCTACACTTCACCGTGGGCGTGGCCTGGCCAGAGAAACTCTTGGAGAGTTCGAGCTGGCCCGAGTGGATCACGAGACAATCCTCGAGATAGCGAGTGCGGCTGGAGAGTCCCAGACCGAGATGGTCGAGTGGCGGGCCTTGATCGATCTGGGAAAACTATGGCGTTCTCGCGATTACGACAGAGCCCGTGATTGTTTTGAAGCGGCGCTGGAACTTGCCCGCCGGACCGACGATCAAGCGGTTCTCGCTGACAGCCTAAACTGGATGGGCAATTGGTATGCGAATGATGAAAAACCCCTAAGGGCGGTGGAATATCATCGTGAAGCCTTGAAGATCGTTGAGCAACTGGGAGAACGTCGTGCGCTGGCGATCACCCTGGATTTGTTAGGAATCGCCAACCTACTGGGCGGCAATTTAAATACCAGCGCCCAGTATTACAATCGGGCCATCGATCTGTTTCGGGAGCTGCATGATTTTCCAAGGCTGGCGACCAGTCTGATGGGCCGGGCAAGTATTTCGGCGATGCTGGCCGTGATGGAGTCGGTTGCGCCTGTTCCAAGGTTAGACGCCGCTTCAGATTTTGACGAGGCTCTTCGAATCGCCGGGAAGATTGACTCGGCCCCAGACGAGGCATGGGCATATTGGTCTTACGGCCTCTGGCTTACGGTGAGCGGGCAATTTGGGCATGCCTATGAGAATGTCCAAAGCGGTCTGCGTATCGCCTCCGAAATTGGACATCTCGAGTTCGTGGTGGCCAACCAGTTCGCCCTGGGGATATGGTATCTGGAGATTTTTGCCCCAGATCATGCCCGAAAAGAGCTGGAGGATGCGTTAGCCTCGGCTAAAGAACTGCATTCCGCAACCATGATCCACCTCGTTACGGGCGCCCTCGCCTCGGCTTACTTGATGCTGGACGAGCCAGAGTTGGCCCTTGACTGCTTGGAGGACGTCATCGCACCGCAGACGCCAATGGATACTTCGGGCAAGCGCTATTGTTGGTTGCGGCGAGCAGAATTGGCTCTGCTGCAGGATGACCCGGTTTTCGCGTTGGAAATCGTGGAGCGTCTAATCGCAACTGCTCCTGGTATGTCGCCGGGGCGTGTCATCACTTTCTTGTGGAAGCTGAAAGCAGAGTGTCTGGTAGCCGACGCAGCCGCAAAGGATGCAGCCGCAAAGGATGCGGGCGCAGAAAATGCGAGTGTAGAAAATGCTCTCCTGCTCTTGGTAGCAGCTATTGAGAATGCGGAGGAAGCTGAGGAGCGATTTCTACTGTGGCGACTTCATGCCAGCATGGGACAACTTTACAAGCGCGTTGGGCACCGGGATTTAGCGGAGAAAGAGAATTCGACGGCGCGATTGCTCATCGATGAGTCGGCTGCCACTTTGCCTGACGAGGCGTCTAAAGACCGATTTCGTCAAGGTGCCTATAACATCCTGAGAACACCAGGCTAGTTCTCGATTTCCACGATTGGATGGAAAATAGAAAAAGCAGTCATTAATATACAGCGAATCCATAGATTATAGCCCTGTTCGAGTTCAGTTCACCGTAGGGTAGGATTTCAGGAGGTTGACGCGTTTCAGTATAAGTATGTTGCTTGGGATTGTCTTGACCAAGGTCTATTCATCCAAACTAGGCCCAGTGAAGACTTTTGGTGTATTCTCCGACTCTATCTTCTTTGCAACCATCGTGTGACAATATCTAACTGCCAGATGTGCTGGTTTAATTTGGATAATCTGAGCCAATTTCGCTAGTTGGAGGGTTTATTATGACTGACATTCTTGAAACTCTAGCCATGTTGTCGGTGCTGGTCTTTGTGATCAGCAGTATGTTAAGCATGGGTTTGAGCCTGACGGTCAAGCAGATCATCGAACCGCTTAAGAATCCCAGGCTGGTCATCCTGGCCCTGTTAGCGAACTTCGTATTGGTGCCCCTGGTCGCTTATATCATAACCATCATTTTTCCCTTGGATGATTCAGCCGTCATCGGTCTGATCCTGTTGTCTACTGCCGCTGGAGCGCCGTTCCTGCCAAAGCTGGTACAGGTGGCTAAGGGTAACGTCGCGTTCTCTGTCGGATTGATGGTCTTGTTGATGGTGGTCACCATCATCTACCTGCCTCTCGTCCTACCTTTATTACTCGGCGATGTTGAAGTAAATCCCTGGGATATCGCCCGGTCATTGATCATCTTGATGCTGATCCCATTGGCGATCGGGCTGTTCATTCGGGCGCGTTACGCCGATTCCGCTCCCAAAATGCAGCCGACCTTCGCAATGGCTGCCAATATCGGCATCCTTTTACTTTCCGTGGTGGGCCTGGTTCTCAACTTTGACAGCATGATTGCCCTGGTAGGATCATATGGCATTCTCGCGGCCATTATCTTCATCGTCGTCTCACTGCTGATCGGCTACTTTTTAGGTGGTTCCAATCCAGGTATCAAGAGCGTATCCGGACTGGGAGCCGGGCAGCGCAACATCGCCGCCGCCTTGGTGGTTGCCGGTCAGAACTTCGATTCCGATGTAATCACCTACTTGATGGTGATAGCTATTATTGGATTCGTGGTTCTATTTCCAGCGGCAGGGGAACTGGGCAAACGGTCCAAGGAAGTTGAAGTACCGCCGCCGGCTTAGTACGTTTCCTTTCCATGATAACTAATACTCGCATGAGCAGAGCTCAATAATCCTGCTGTTGACTCAAGGCCACTTACGTCGATCCGACCTTCCCGGATATCGTCGATTTGCGAGCGAATACAAACATGGTATGGAACCGATTACCTCCAGACGCCAGTGAGTCCTTATAGCGGGATCGCCTATCGGTCATATCCGAGGATGGGACAAGGGGAGTGAGTCAGGGAATGAAAGAGTTAGTCAAGGTATAATGGCTGCATGACTAGGCGTGATTACGAGATTCTACCACTTGCCAAGCCACTTACAGGGCGTGAGCTCGAAGTCTTGTCCTACATCGGACATGGACTGACCAACCGGGAGGTCGCTGAGCGAATGACGGTCACGATAAGCACTATCAAGTGGTACGTTCGGCAGATATACAACAAGCTCGGCGTCGCTAACCGGACGGATGCCATTGTTCGCGCACGGGAGCTGGGCTTGCTAACCGATCTGGATGAAGCAAATCAGCAGCATGTCAAACTACCGCCACAATTCAACTCGTTCATCGGTCGCACGCGAGAGATAGGGGATGTAAGGCAGCTTATAGAGACGGCAAGAATTGTCACACTGACGGGTCCGGGTGGCAGTGGTAAGACGCGTCTGGCCGTCCAGGTCGCGCGCGAATCTGCTGGTCAATATCGGGATGGCGTCTATTTTGTTTCGCTGGCTGCTATCATCGATCCCGCCCTGGTGCCAAACGCCATAGCCCAGGTACTTGGCGTCGTCGAGCAGCCCAATATGCCATTGGTTGATTCGCTAAACCGATACTTTGGCGACAAGCAGCTGCTGTTGCTGCTGGATAACTACGAACACCTGCTAGATTCTGCCTCACTAGTGAGCGATCTTTTGACGAGCAGTCACAGATTAACCATCCTGGTCACCAGTCGAGAAGCATTGCGCCTTAGTGGTGAGTACGAATACCTGGTGCCGCCACTAACTGTTCCCGATATCTCTGCCATTGGCTCAGCGGCTGACATTGCAGATTACGAATCGGTGGCTCTGTTCGTGCAGCGAGCCGAGACCTTCTCGACGCACTTCACTCTCACCGATGATAATGCTATTACTGTCGCGAACATCTGTGGCCGGCTAGACGGTCTACCCCTGGCCATCGAGCTGGCAGCGGCGAGGATCAAACTCTTCAATCCTGAGCAACTGTTGGAGCGATTGGACGACCGCCTTGGCTTGCTGACCGGCGGCCCTCGTGACTTACCAGCTCGCCAGCAAACGCTGCGAGACACCATCGACTGGAGCTACAACCTTCTCAGTGACGATGAGCAAAAGCTCTTCGCCAGGCTGGGTGTTTTTAACGGAGGTCGATCCTTGGAAGCTGTCAAAGCCATCTGTGGCGATGGTTTGAGTGTCGACAGCATGGATGGATTAGAATCCCTGTTCAATAAGAGCTTCCTGAACCAGAAGGAAGGTCCTGGTGGGGAGCTACGCTTTACCATTCTGGAGACGATTCAAGAATTCGCCAGGGAGCAGCTTTCCCTGAGCGGTGAAGAGGAGCTCATCCGAAATCGGCATCTGGACTATTTCCGGACGCTGGCCGAAGAAATGGAGCCCGGATACCGGCGAAAAAACCAGGTTATCCTCTTGGAGCGCACAAAAGTTGAATGGGGTAACCTGCGAGCGGCATTCGAGTGGGCGATGGAAAGCGGGAATGTCGAAGCCGCCGCTAGGCTGATATCGTCGATTGACTACTACTTGTTGTACAAGGGCAATCTTGTCGAAGGCTACCGCTGGTTTAACCGTGTTATAGTTGAGATCGATAAGATCCCCAAGGAACACCAGGTCCGTTTCTTACTGGGAGCCAAGAGGCTGGCTTGGGTTGGAGAAACACAAGAGCAGGTCATGCTGCTTGGTCACCAAGCGCTAGC
>DASRZI010000585.1:0-6061 GCA_035686605.1 Candidatus Zixiibacteriota bacterium | reverse complement strand
TCCTTGTGGATGGCATCTAATTCCGCGATTAAAGGCCGACCAATATTTCCCCCGACCCAGGCAGTCCGTCCGGAAGACTGGATGATCGAACCTGTTAGGGCCGTCGTCGTCGTCTTTCCCGCGGATCCGGTTATTCCGATAACAGGTGCCTGTACCCGCTTCATGAATTCCTGCGAATCATTGGTCACCTGGATTCCGCGAGTTCGTGCCTCTCTAACAATGGGAGCATCCGCGGGTACGCCGCCGCTGATAGCCAGCACATCGGCATTATCAAGTAGGGAAATCGGATGAGATCCAAATACAAAATCCATTTCCACGTCTGACAAAGCGTCGATAGTCGGTCCGGCCTTTTCAGGCGGCATTAGATCCGAGGCAATCACCTCGGCGCCCACGACCGACGCAAATCTCGCCAGGGCCTTACCCTGCCTAGCCAGACCTAGAATCACAATACGTTTCCCATAAAAATCATCTTTCATACTCGATGAAGTGCCGCTTCGGTTAGCTGCTAGATGAGAGCCATTGCAATGCCGACCATCGCTCCTATCAGAGCCACCAACCACCATCGTTGTACGATTTGGGTCTCGCTCCATCCAAGGAGAACGAAGTGATTGTGCAGAGGAGCCATCCGAAATGGCCGAAAATCACGACCTAAAAAGCGGCGGCTCAATACCGCCGAAGCGACCTGAATAATGACAGACAAAGTTGTAGCCACCGGTATTAGGGCGATTAGAGGAAGTATCAGCCACTGGTTGGTCATCAAGGCAACCGCTGCTAAGGCTCCTCCGAGAGCCATCGAGCCGACATCTCCCATGAACATTTGAGCTGGGTGTGCGTTAAACCATAAGAAGGCAAATGTTGCCCCGACCACGACAAAGCTAAAGACGAGCAGAAAACTCTGGTCCTGAAGAAAGGCGATGATTCCATAGGCGGCGAATGCCGTTGCGGCGATGATGCCCGCCAGGCCATCCAGACCGTCTGTCAGGTTGATCGAGTTAGCGGTCGCGACGATGATGAAAACCGCCATGGGCACGTACCAGATGCCAATATCGATGAGAACTGGGATGGTAGGGATGGCGATGTATCCGTGAAAATCGTTAACCCGCCAGTAGAGCAATACTGCCGCCGCGATGGCGATGATCAGCTGGTACACAATTTTGTATCGAGCCAATATTCCTACCCCAGGTCGGTTTCGGACTCCCTGGTAGTCATCTATCGCTCCGAGAATGGCGTAGCCGACCATCACTCCTAGGGGAATAATGACACTTTCCGCTATTTCCAGATTCCGGACCATCTGAACAATGTTCACGGTAATGGTAATTACCAGGACCCAGGCGATGATCAAGACGCCACCCATCGCCGGCGTGCCCATTTTGCTTTGGTGCGTCTGCGGGCCTTCGATGCGGATCTGTTTACCAAGCCGGAGGCGGCGCATGATCTCGACGAAAGGGCTTCCCCAGATGACAGCCAGGAGAAATGTAACACCGCCTAAAGTTAATGCGTACGGCATTAGCCCTCCCCCAAAGCGGCGACGACCTTATCAAGGCGCGCTCCGTGAGATCCCTTAACCAATACCATATCTCCTGATAGAATAACTTCTTCAAGAACTTGAATAGCTTCCTCTGAATCCTCGACGATGTAAACGTTTCTGTTTGGCATACCGGCGGAAATGGCTTCTTCACCAATCAACCGACCTCGCGCGCCGACCGCCACGAGCAAATCAGCAACCCCCCGCGATCGCCTTCCGACGAGACGGTGGGAGGATTCTTCGACTGGACCGAGTTCAAGCATGTCGCCCATTACTGCGATTCGACGACCAGGCAAATCAGCCAGCAGGTTTAAAGCCGCGATGGCTGACTCCGGGCTTGAGTTGTATGTATCGTCCAAAATCACGCTTCCCCTGGGTCCCGGAACAGCAACGAGCCTGAGCTGCGACTTCAATCCCCTCAATCCAGCGACGATTTCATCCCAAGACATGCCTGCTACCAGCCCAACGGCTGCGGCTCTGAGCGACGTATGGACACTGTGCCTGCCCAGCAGCGGCACATGAATGCTCAAACGATCCTGCCCGCTATGTAGAGTGAAGCTGATACCTTTCAAGCCCATGGAGTCGATATCATCAGCCCATAAATCTGCCTTCGGATCTAATCCATAGGTGAAGACGCGAGCCTTTGTATGGCCAGCCATATTCATCACTAATGGATCGTCGATATTGAGAATGGCCACACCTTCCGGTCCAGGTGGGAGCACCTCAACCAATTCGCGCTTCGCGTTAGCTATCGCTTCAATCGTCCCGAGCCACTCCATGTGGACGGAACCGACGATCGTAACGACACCAATTTGCGGACAGGCGAGCTCAGCTAACAGGCTGATCTCGCCCTGTGTATACATCCCCATTTCTAAGACCGCGTACTCGTGCCATGGCCTGATCTGGAGCAAAGACAAAGGCAGACCAATCTCGTTGTTATAGTTTCCTTCCGACTTGAGTGTGCGGTAGCTCTGAGACAGGACAGCATGAGCCAGCTCTTTGGTTGTCGTCTTTCCCACGCTGCCGGTGATGCCTATCACCCTCAAATCCGGAAAACGAGACCGCCATACCTGGCCCAATCTTTGGAGTGCATCGAGGGAACTCTCTACCCGAATGCAAAACGGCGTGTCCGGCAGTTTATACGCAACAGGTTTGTCGGGTACCGAGAATCTCGCATCGATTATGCTAAGCTCATCACCAACTGGACGCTCAACCAGGGCCACGGTCGCGCCTCGATTGAAGGCATCAGATACGAATTCATGCCCGTCATGATGTTCACCAGAAAAAGCAATGAAAAGGCTTTTTGCTTCGGATTCACGGCTGTCAATCACAACCGAAGAGATATCGAGCTCCTCTCCGGTGGGAGTGTATTCTGATAATGTCTCGAGAATGAAACCAAGAGATTGCATATGAATTCAGTTAAAAAAAGTCTTATCCTCGGTTTGTTCTTGCCGCCAAGATATCTCGTTGAAGGCGGATTTCATCAGGAGGAATATCGAGCAGAATCACCAGATCTTCTGCAAGGGCAGAAAAAGCAGGGGCTGCTACTGTTGAGCCCCAAGGCGACGTCTTTGGACGGTCTATTTTCACTATTACGATAAGTTCAGGGTCATCGGCTGGTAGCCACCCAATAAACGAAGCTATCGTATCACTCGGGTGGTAGATTCCTCCTTCGGGAATCTGAGCGGTACCTGTTTTCCCTGCTACCGTATACCCTTCAAGTTGAGCGCCAAATACCTCTGTGCGAACTGCATTGACAGCCATCGCCGTCAGTTGGTAAGCGGTTTGTTTTGAGACTGGCCGGCTTATGATCGTCGGCTCCCTAGTAAAAACCTGGCCATCTTTATGGATCTCCTGCACAAGGTATGGCTGCATGAGATATCCTTCGTTGGCCAAGGCTGACACGGCGCTCAGCATCTGCAAAGGTGTCACTGCCAATCCCTGGCCAAAGGCATTTGTACCTATATTGGTTTCCGTCCAATTTGCGTCGCCCGGTAGGGGCAATTGTCCACCTGTTTCGGCCATCACATCAATGCCAAGAGGCCTGCTGTAGCCAAAACGCTGGAAGTAGTTATAGAGTGTGTCCGGCCCCATCCAGGTGGCGATGGTGGCGGCGCCAACATTTAACGAGTGGGCCAGCAGCCCGGTCATATCCTGAGTGCCGTATGCAGCTCGATCCCAGTTATACACCGGAATACCGCCCACAAAGACCACGCCCGTATCCTCGTAGGTAGTCTGAGGGGTTACCGTACCGGAATCGAGGGCCGCCGCCATAGTGATTAATTTCATCACCGAACCAGGCTCATATTGCTTACTGACAGCAGGATTCAGCAGCAGCTCTTCGTCGGCATCGTAGTAATCGTAAGGCCGGTAGCAAGGCAGGCTTGCCATGGCCAGGATCGCTCCTGTCCGTGGATCCATGACAATGATGGTTCCGCCTTCCGCGCCGGTCTCTTCGATAACCCTCTTCAGGTGCTCCTCGACAGCATATTGCACCGTTCTGTCGATGGTCAATACTAAATCAGCGCCTTCCCGGGCAATAACTCCAATCTGCTCGGTCAATGGCGATATATTCATCAACCGGCTGGCAACAACCCCAACTAACTCGACCTGGTAGTAGCCTTCGAGCCCACTACCACCTTGGTTCTCGAAATCAACATAGCCCAGGACATGGCAGAGTAATTCGCCTTGAGGGTACATGCGTCTGGGTAAGGGATCCAGCTGAACCTGATCATAATTGAGTGAGCGGATCAATTCGGCGACATCAGGGGATACACGACCTTCTAGAACGACGAATGTTTCGTCTGAGTTCAAAGCGCCCAATATCTCGTGCCGTGGTTTGCCCAGAATGGGGGCTAGATCCGTGGCAATCTCCTCGCTGTTTTCGATGAAGGTTGGTGAAACACCGACCTGGTAATCGCTCCCGTTTACCACAAGAACTGCTCCGTTACGGTCTTGGATGATTCCGCGGGCGGGCCGAGCGGTAACATTGTGCAGCTGTATAGTGCGGCTCAGATCGGCTATCTGATCTGCGCTAAGCAGCTGGAAAGATAACATGCGCAGGATCACGACTACGATGGCAATGAAAAGCCCAGCACATATCACTAGAAGGCGTCTCTGCTGGCTCGGGTTCATTCTGATTCCCCTCTCGTTAGGTCGCCAAATCTCGCGGCTAAAGCGCGGAGTACTGCCTCGGCAGCGGTATCGATGACTACTGGCTCCGGAAGTGGATCTATTAACTCAGTGGATTCTTGTGAGGGAGGGTAATTGTGTACGACGATATACTCAATATTGTCGGAAACTGCGGGAACAAATTTCATTTGTTCTGCCTGGTGCTTCAGCCGTGGCAGGGATTGAGCTCGTGCAATATCGAGCTCTAGACTGCTGTTTGCCCTTTTGACTTCATCAGTTTGATACTGCAAGCTTTGGACGGTTCTTCCAACCCGGGCTATTTCACTTGTCTGATGGAGGTAAATTGCACCCAGGACTGCAGCCAGTGCCAGAAGCACCGCCCACCCAAGCGCGGCCTGGGCTTCGGTAAGCCAAAGAAGTTTCCTTCTTTTATCCTTCCTTGTTCTGGGTCTTTGTCGGGCTACATGGGCACTCATGATTCCACCTCGGCTATTTTTTCAGCAACTCGCATTCGGGCACTTCGGCTCCGCGGATTGTCCTGTACCTCTTGTGCTGATGGTCTGATCACCTTGCGATGAACCGCCCGCAATGTTGGTTGGACATCACAAATGCAGGTCGGATACTCAGGCGGACAGACGCAATCCTTGCTTTGCGCTCGGATGAACTGCTTCACGACTCTGTCTTCCAAAGAATGAAAACTGATGACCGCCAAACGTCCCCCCACCTTCAGGAGTTCCGCGGCGGCTCGCAGGCCTTCCTTCAGGAGGTCAAGCTCATTGTTGACCACGATTCGCAAAGCCTGAAAAATCCGTGTTGCTGGATGGATCTTTCCTCGCCTGGGGCTCGTCTTAAGAATCAGCTCTGCCAGTTGGACTGTAGAGTTGATCGGACGCCCCTTGACAATGGCCTTTGATAGCTGATTTTGATTACGCACCTCTCCATATTCCCTGAGAATGCCGGCTATCTCCTCTTGGGGCATCGTGTTAAGGAACTGAGCTGCTGTTTGTCCGCTTCTGGTATCAAAGCGCATGTCCAGCGGTCCATCCTCTTGAAATGAGAACCCACGTTCGCGGTCGGCAAGCTGCCTCGACGACAAACCAAGATCCATCAAGATGCCATCGAATTTGGATAGGCCACAATGGTTTGCCACCTCAACCATTTTTTCATAGCTTGAGTTGGAAAAAATCACCCTGTCCTTAAACTCGTCGAGACGTTGGCGTGCAAATTCGATAGCCACTGGATCCCTATCCAAGGCGAGCACAATTCCGCTGGGCGACGATTCCTGTAAAAGACCGAGAGAATGACCACCACCACCCACCGTCGCATCGATGAAGCGCGATCCATCACCAGGTTTGAGATAGTCAATTACTTCTTGATAAAGAACTGGTATGTGCATGGTTCGTA
>DASRZI010000584.1:0-3263 GCA_035686605.1 Candidatus Zixiibacteriota bacterium | reverse complement strand
GCCGGATAACGATCCTGAGACGTTGTACCTGGGTCTTAAGAGCGGCAGCAGCAGCGTTGTTACCGGTGAGTACAGCGGTGATATTGCTGACGTCAATCAACCTCAATGGCATCGGTTGATTGTTCCGCTGGCAGACTTCAGTGCAGGTGGCGTTGATCTGACCGACGTTCAGGAGATTTACATTGGTGCTGGTAATCGTACGAGTCCCTCCGCAGGCGGAACCGGTACACTCTATATTGACACCATTAGATTGTACCCATCGAGGACTCTCAGCGATCTTACCGGTCTAGAAATGGACTGGAACGAGGACGGTAAGGTTGATGCCAAAGAATTGAAAGTTTTCGCAGGAGAATGGTCCTTGCAGGACAAACTGGCCAAACCCTCAACGGGCCTGTGGTTAAAACTCGATGACACAAACCAAGAGGTTGTGGATGGCAAAGTCCTGATTGAGGATTCCTCCGAGTGGGATAATGAGGCCAGCATCAGTCGTTATGATGGCAGCGCACCTACTAGCGTGACATGGGCCGAAGGCGCTTGTTTGAGTGAGGCGGGCCCCGGAGCTTTGGATCTCGGCACGACTGGTAATGTTATCTCAGTTACGAACCTTCCCGATACTCTCAAAAGTGCTGAGGCGATGACCATTACCTTCTGGTGGTATAACTACGCCGACAGTGGTGTTTACAACCAAGGCTGTTGGGTCGAAGGTCTTCCAGGTGGTCACCCCAACGACGAGGGTTGGAGCGTATGGGCGATTGACTATGAAGGTGGAGACTGCATCCGAATCTGGGACGCATACGATGACAATATGTGGTGTGGAGGAGACTTCAACCAGGATGACCTCAAGAACCAGTGGACCCATATGGCCTTCGTGCTGTCTCCGAAAGAGACCGCCGTCTACATAAACGGCGAACTCAGTGGAACCGGCGATCCATTTGGATCTCGAAGCGGCTGGCAGAATGAGGAGGGGCCGGGCGCTGATCTGAATACGATCCGTTTCGGTGTCCATACCAAATGGGGCGACGGCGCAGATAGGACCCTGAACGATGCCATGCTTGACGACATTCGCGTCTATGATAACGAATTGAATGAGGCAAGTATTGGGAGCCTTATGAATTGCGGCGAAGGTTCGATAGACTCCTTCTACGTGCCTTTGGAGAGCATCGCCAATGTAGTTCCCAAGGTTGGAGACGAAGGTATCTTTAATCCGGAGAACGTAGATGCCGTCGACTTCCTCGATTTTGCGAAGTTTGCAGAATCGTGGCGTGCTTCATCGCCACCTTGGCCGTACTAGGTATTGTGTAAATGGCTAAGTGCTACTATTAGCCGATGATGAGTATCCGTTCGGGGCCTGTATGTCAGTGCAGGCCCCGGATTTTTAATGTGGCTCCTCCTTTGAATTCGGACCACCTTCGCGGGCACAAGTTTTCTGTTGAATATTGACTCCCAAATCAGTACAATAGATACACTGTTTTTGAGGAGAAATAGTGATGAAGATAAATCTTAAAACCATGCTGTTATTGGCCGGTGTCTCTTTGATTGTTTCGGTTCCCTGTGCTTTAGCGCATACTGATGTTACAGCGGAAGAGGCAAAAGAACTTATTAATACTACGGATGATCTGACCGTCGTCGATGTCCGGGAACCACAGGAATATACAAGTACCAGAGGGCACATTCCGGGAGCACTGAATTACCCGTGGAATTCAGGAGTGCTGCAGACCCAGTATGAAGAACTACCGGTGGATGGTCCGATCTTAGTGGTGTGCGGTAGCGGGGGGCGAAGTGATCGGGCCGCCAAGTTCCTGGATTCACAGGAGTTCTCTATAGTCTATGACATGCTGGGAGGAATGAGGGCATGGATATGGGAAACCGAGACTTCTGTTGATTCCGAAGTTAAATACGGCGGCACAGGAGAGCCTAATGACCCATATTTGATCTATACCGCCGAGCAGTTGAATTCTATTGGCGACGAGCCCAACGACTGGGACAAGCACTTCAAGCTCATGGCCGATATTGATCTGTCAGGTTACTTGTATGACGCTGCTCTGATTGCTCCGGATATAAACGATGTCGATTCTGGTTTTCAGGGCATCCCATTCACCGGCGTCTTCGATGGCAACGATCATGCAATTTCGAACTTCAACTGCACGTCTACAAGCAGACACTACATAGCTCTTTTCGGACATGTCAGTGGGTTCAATGCAGAAATTAAGCATCTCGGGCTGATCGATCCTAACGTATCTGCACAACAAAACGCTTTTTTCGCCGGTTCACTGACGGGCGAGCTCTTGCATGGGACTTTAACGAATTGCTATGTGAAGGGGGTCAGTATTTCGGGGGAGAATTATGTCGGTGGCCTCGTGGGAGGCAACAACTACGGTACGATCAGGAACTGCTATGTTATCGGCACCATTTATGGCTTCGATACTCTCGGGGGATTGGCGGGTGGGAACAGCGGCTGGATCATGGACTCTTACGCCGATGTGAACGTCACCGGTAATCATACTATCGGAGGATTAGTGGGTTATAACGCCGGCAGACGTGAATCTGTAGGTACAATCCTGAAATGCTATTCGATAGGTTTCCTTATCGGAGAAAGCGAAGTCGGAGGTTTGGTTGGAGGCCATCTCGGAGTCGTTATAGACTCATTATGGGATATTGAAGCCTCTGGGCTATCAAGCAGTACCGGAGGGACAGGTCAAACCACAGCCGAGATGCAATCGGCCAATACATTCTTAGATGCGGGCTGGGACTTTGTAGGCGAGACCGAGAACGGCGAGGAGTATATCTGGAGCATTTGTGAGGGTACGAATTATCCGCGTTTGGCCTGGCAAATCCCCATAGGTGATTTTATCTGCCCGGATGGCATCACGATGGACGACTTTTTCTTTTTACTTCAATTCTGGCTGCGCAACGATTGCGATTCGAGCAATGATTTTTGCCAGGGCACAGACCTTGACCAATCCGGCACGGTCGATGAAAACGACCTTGAAATCTTTTTTGAAAGCTGGTTAGCGGAATAATAAGTCCATAATTGGTATCGTAGCATAATTCCGAGTATCGCCGGTCTTTTCTATGCGCTTTTCATGCTAAAAAGGGATAAAAGGTTTCTTATTATCGTGCAATCTATTTCCTGGCACAATTCATCGAGTTTGCTACGATCTGCTTCGTGTTCTATACGCACAATGATTTCCGGTATGATAGCTACGGTCTCTCCATTTAATGTTAAAAGCGGAGCAACATATTCTATATCAAGCTGGTGACTT
>DASRZI010000583.1:0-2472 GCA_035686605.1 Candidatus Zixiibacteriota bacterium | reverse complement strand
CACCACATGGCTTCGGCTGCACGACCAACTACGGACCGGACCTCAAGATATACCATGATACTTATGACATCATAATCAAGACCCGGACCTTCGCGGACGTTTACAGCTCCTAGGGCTAACGCTGACGGAGGCACGCCACAGGATTCGGCCGTTGGCAGGTATCCACCGATTGGGGTGGGGGCGATGGCGACAGGTGTCACACCAGCTGCGGGGGTACCTGTGTCACCACCCGGCGGTTGCTCAGTACCTTGTCCTGGCTCGCCACCAGGAGGTCCGCTGGTTGGCTGCCCGCCGGATGGCGTATTCGTCGGAGGGTTCGAAGAAGGGGTTGGAGTCCGGCTGGGCCATGTCTGCTGGAAATGCAGCGGCCTGGCACTGAGCTCGCTCGACCACAACATCAGCGCCGAGATCAGAATGACGGCGATAATGATTGAGAGTGTTAGTGGTTTCCTGGGAGTCATTTTATTCATGATGGATGTCCATGCCGGTTCACATTAGAATAGCTAGCGATAATAAACTATGAATGACAGATCATTGGTCAGGATTTCTGAAAATACGATATCGTTGCCGTCGATGGAGACCGGCGGTGGTGATGCGTCGATAAATTCGGCGCCTTCAGGTATGGTGACGAGAACATAAACAGGGTGTGGTTTTGCTCCAGCCTGCCTAGCAACCTGGAGTCTGTAAACGTGTCCATCCTCTCCCGCCAGACGCACACTCTCTGGCAAAGAGTATTTGATCTCACCTACGAATTGTTGGCCTTGTTCAACTAGATAAAAATTATCGAATACCTCAAATTTTGCATTTCCCTCTTCCGCTACCCGCGCCAATCCTTTCCATGGCTGCCCTGACAGTAAGTTCGCAGCTGGAACAGGATTGTGGTTTGAGCCTAGAAGAACACTGCCCTGTGGAGCGTAAACCCGAACATAATTCCAATAGCAATCCTCTTGCAAATCCGAATAGGTCATCAGGTTTGTGTAGACAACACCATGATAGCATTCAACTTCTGACGGATGTCCTGTGTGCGTGTACTGAATCTGCAAGGAAACCTCTGGTCTGCCTTCTTCTGGAATGGAGACGTGATAGCTAATCTCTCTTTCCACCACCGCACTTACCTTGTTGAAACCCATGCTTGTATCTACGACGAGCAAATAATCTTGTCCTGCGGAGTTCTCGAAATGACCATCCCAACCTGTTTGAGCTAATACTTCAGCAATAATTGGATCCCTCATATAGATCTGAAGATGTCTTTGATCCGCTGCACTCTGGAGCGAGCGCACCAAGTTAATCGGATTAAGCGACTTCAAGTCACTCTCCAATCGCTGACGGAGGGCGTTTGCCATCGGCCCCATGAATGCTTTACGTTGGTCTACCCAGTTGCCTTCGCCGCCAGGGTCCGGACTCCATTGAGCGCGCATCTCGGAAACGACGTTTTCTGACGCTACTGTTCGCTCTATCTCGGGAACAAATAGCGGACCAGTTGCCGATAAGATTAATCTTAGGAATTCTTGGTCTATCGCTATGACACCATCTACCGGCACATCCTGTCCATGACTATACAGATCCATGGCTTCCAATGCGGTCATGGGAAAGTCAGGCCAGAAATTTACATCGCGGAAGAGAAATATATCCATCCCCATAATCTCATAGAAAGGTTGGGGTGGAAAATCGTAAGGCTTGTTGATCCAATCATCGACGAGACTCGCATCTGTGAATTCGACAGAAACGATCTGCCCATCTTCGACCACGAGCAAGCCTGCGCCGCTTACAAAACCGCCAGTTGGGCGAAGTTCATCTTCATTCTGGGCCATAATAAGATAACTGTGACGCCCATTGGTTCCCATCATCTCTGGCAGGACCGTCGCTAGTCGCAAGCCGTCTTCAAGGAGGGGAATCTCCTTATCGAATGTCTCGAGAATCGAATTTACCCGCCACGGCAGTTCGTCTGCATTCTCGATCTCCTCCCTTGCCTCGATCATGGTCTCGACGAAGGGGATTGCCGTGTTGATACTCTGTTTCGCGCCCGATACGGCATCTAGGAGCTGGCTGATTGATTCAGGGTTCGCTCCCGAATCTTCCTGTAAAAGGAGAATGACTGGCTTCAATCCATCTAGAAGCTCTACAGCCGCCGCGCTGCCTGAGTCAGCCATCACCATCATCTCTGGCAGCGAGGACAGAAGAGGGCCAATTTCTGGTACCCACGCGAGATATGGCATGAGACCGTACAATGGCTCGGTACTCTCCCGCAAGCCAACGAGATCTCTGCGTGCGTCTATGGCGAGACTCTCAATATATTCGATATCGACATCGTAGATGCTTTCAGCTGAGAGCGTCTGCGATAAATTCTGCAGTTTACCCAGAGTTTGAGACAGGTTGTAGATTCGATAAGTGACAATACCGATCCAGGAGAGCAGGATAAGAAGTCCGGCTAAGACCAGAATAAGTGGGAGCCGGCGTATTAGGGGATTGCTG
>DASRZI010000582.1:0-13651 GCA_035686605.1 Candidatus Zixiibacteriota bacterium | reverse complement strand
AGTGGGATGAACACCCATCTCGTCGCTCCTGTCGCGGTGAAAATCGTCGGTCGGGGGTTAGGCTCATCCATATTTATTCTCGATCCAGGTTCGGACCGGCTGGTACAGATCAGCCTGGGGGGTACTTATCTAGCCCAGTTTAAAGTTGAGGATGAGGATGGAGAAGAGCTCCTTGGCAAGGCCAGTGACTTTGCGGTGGCTTCCGACCCATATCGAGTGTTCATCGTCGCCGACGACTTGCTCTATCAGACTATACCGGAGTAGAGATAACCTCTCCCCTCTCAGATGATCCCCGGCGTCACCTAATGTCCTCCAGCTATATACCCTCTTCATACACCGACATCGAGTCAAGACTAGTCAATTGGGCTTCCACTTCCCCGGACGTTCGAGCGATTGTCGTTTATGGTTCTCGAGCACTGCCTACCCCGCCCATCGGCGAATCCGCCAGCTTACCATTCGATGAATTTTCCGATCTCGACCTGGTACTTTTCACCATCTCGCCCAGCAACTTCGCTGATAATTCCAAATGGCTCGACACGATAGCCGAGGTTTGGCTGGCGGGATTGGAGAACACAGGCGCTGGTGATCCTGAATGGTTTGTCCTTTTTTCGGGTGGCTTCAAAGTAGACATCATTCTGCTTGCCCTCGAAGAAGATGTCCCTTTAACCCATTTAATGAATGCGTCTCCGTACAAGCAAGTCTTCGAAAATGGTATGCGGATTATTTACGAGTCACCGGAAGATTCGGCGGTAAAACTACACAATCCCCCTGTCATTCCTCTCACAGATTCGGTTCAAGCGGTAGAGTTCCACCACCACGTAAACCTGATCCTTATGAAGGTGGTCAAAGCGATGATGCTGCTTCGACGAGGCGAACTATTCAACAGCCTGAGCGTGCTTGATTGTCAGCTAAGACCTCGCGTGTTAGAGCTTATCATGATGCACGCAAAGGCGACCGGCAACGATGCGCCTGCTTCGAAAATACAGCACCGTTTTCTTGAGCAGTGGATTAATCCCGATCTACTCGTTGACTATAGCAAGACCTTCAGCACCTATGACCCCGGCAGGATAAGGAATGCACTTCTCGCCTCGACGAGATTGGTTTCCAGATTGGCATCTGAGATAGCTGAGGTGGCTGAGATTCGGTTTCCCGATGACGGGCAGTCGAATACTCTCAATTGGCTTCGATTTGAACTCGAGAACCAGCAAGCCGAGCAGCCACCATCGTGAGACAAGGAATGAACTGAAGCTAAGTAGTTTTGGTTAGAGATAACCCCTGAAGAGGTTTAGCCACAGTAATATTCTTTGAGGCTAGAACATCGAGAAGCTGCTTGCGGAGGTATCGCTGAACATCCCACTGTTTGTTGGGTAATGTCTTTCCTGTTATACGCACTCTGACTCCCCAGTCATCTAGCCCTTCCACGCCGGTGATGACAATATCATCAACAAGGAAGGTCGCGATAGATTCTTCCCTCGAAGCCCTCTCGTTTACTTCGTCAAGGGCCTGGTAAACCGTTTCGATATCCTGATTATAAGGAATGGTGACATCCACCGTTGCCCTGGACCAGCCCCGGGTTCGATTGGAAACGATCCGAAGTTCGCCATTTGGAATGATATGGAGCGTTCCGTCAGAATCACGCATTCTGGTAGCCCGCAGCGTTATATCCTCTACCGTTCCCACAATCCCATTGAATTCGATGACGTCGCCGATATGAAATTGGCCTTCAAAAATGATAAAAATGCCGCCAATTACGTCTTTTACCAATGTCTGCGCGCCAAGACCAAGGGCGAGGCTTACAACACCAACGCTGGCGAGAATCGGCCGGATATCAATACCAAGCCGGTCCAGTATCATGAGGAAAGCGATCGCAATAATTACAACAGTCCCGGACGCCTTTACCATCCGCCGGATTGTTTCCGTGCGTTTATCCAGATCGCTCCCATCAACATCGTCAAATTGCTTGACTCTTTTTGCAACAATGCGGCTGACAACCGATAAAATAACATACGCTATGATGGCAATACCGATGATTATGACGATTTGCAGCCCGATCGTGGCCAACCATCGTGCAATTTCAGCAAAGTCTATTGAGTCCATTTCGCATTCACCCTCATCTCTTGCTTAATACAAGCAAGCATTTTTGGTATCTAAATCCATTGGTACTGTCTTCACCCCTGCCTAATCCTATCCTGACGTTCCCCCGGTGACCAGTTGAAACCACGAAGTCTGCATCCTACCTTTACTTTCCGCTCGTGAGGAACATCGCAGCAAAAGGTATCACCCGGTTGGCGTAAACTCATTCACCTAGAAATTTGGGAGTTCGCTTCTCTATAAAAGCCTGAACACCTTCTTCCCTGTCTCGACTTCGGTCAGCTAGATCCTGCATCATGGATTCAAATTCTAGCGACTCCTCGAGCGTCCGGGTAGCGGAGTGATACATTGCCCTCTTTGTTAGACCGAAGGCCAGGGTTGGTCCACAGGCAAGCATTCCCGTCCAGGCAGCGACAATCTCCTCAAACTGAGCCGCAGGAACCACTTTGTTCACAAGTCCCAGCTCAAAGGCGCGTTCCGCTGAGATCTTCTCCGCGGTAATGGCCATCTCATAGGCTCTTGAATAGCCAACAATCCTGGGGAGCATCCAGGTTGTGCCGCTATCAGGGACCAACCCGACTTTTGAGAAAGCCAGCATGAAACTCCCATACTCTGAAGCGATTCGGATATCTGCGGCCAAAGCTATTCCGCACCCCGCACCGGCGGCTATGCCGTTTACTGCGGCAACAATAGGCTTTTCAAGATTAACCATCTGGAGGATGAGGCGGTTATATCCCTGTCTGATGTGATCGCCGATGGAAAAATCTTCTCCCCGCTCTTCAACGTCTTTTAGATCTTGTCCAGAGGAAAAAGCCCGCCCACTTCCTGTGATGATTATGCAGCGAACGGCTTTGTCTCGCCCAGCTTGTTTGAATGCATTCGTGGTCTCGCCAATCATTTCGGTGTTGAAGGCATTTAGCGCTTTCGGTCGATTCAGGGTGATCGTCGCGACTGAGTCCTTGACATCGTACAGAATGGTCTCGTAGCTCACGTCTGGATTCTCCTTTAAGGTGGTCTAGACAGGCAGTCAGTAGGTAGATTAATCAACGGTTGTGGGAAATGTAGCTGATCGTTGAGGTATGGACTATAGGTCTGATTGAGTGCAACTCATGAAATCTGGGCTACCATTAATTGGAAATCCCAATAACCCTCAAGATGAGAGATTAGACCCTCATCATCAAGAGTGAACACGTTTATACCGTAAAACTGGGCATTCTTGCCTGACTTGGCTCTTCCTTGTGCTTCCCACTGGACGGCTATCCGGCTACCGCTTTTGAATTGAAGTACCGGTTTAATTGAAAACTCCTGCCAGGTTCGTTCCATACCTTTAAACCACTTCGCTAAGCCGTCTGGTCCCATAAATGGCTCACCACCATAAGGATCGCGCAATTCAGCTTTGGTGGTAAAGCAGCTAAGGTAGGCATCGCGATCCAGCTCGCAAAGGGCTTTGAAATACGCGTCAGAGGCCGAGATCGTCATCGCTGCCGTCAAAGCGCTCCTCTTCTGCCTGTCCATATGGCTGCCGCAGCCACAGAACAATCATTGGTCCTTCATCAGAATCCTGCAATCTCAATGCCACCACATCTATCTGACGTCGCAACCTCAGGTAGTCAGGATAATCCAGCTTTACAGCTCGATCCTCCGTCCAAGCGTTGCGACACCGGTTGACGATGTCTTCGCCATTGAAGGTTCGCAGCTCACACATGACAATCTCTGTGTCTTCAGGACCTTCCAAGACGGATTGAAACCAAAGGTAAGGACTAGGCCGAAAATCAGGCGTTGGACCTTCGATTATTGATATTAGTTCGGGTTCAGCTTCAATCATATTGCGCCACCTGACTTGAATTGTTTGGACTGAGCAATTCGACCAATTGATCTGTTAAATGAATCGTCTTAGCAAAAGTACGCTCAACAGGTTCAGTCAATTCCGTGCGATCACTACGATCCTATACTACTGCCTACTACAAACCTTGGCAACCCTTTTAGTATTAATTTCCCCCGATTTTAAGGTCCGAGAACGCTAGAAGCCTAGGGCATGATAAGAGAGTTGCCCATATCCGCCAATAGGTCCTCGACATCCTCCAGTCCGACCGATAATCGCAATAGTCCACCCTGAATCCCGAGTGATGACCTTACCTCTTCGGCTTGCACCGAAGAAATGGTCGTTTGGGGATGTGAGATGAGCGAATGTACACCTCCAAGGCTTACAGCAAGGCTGATTAGCTTCAGGTTTTCGAGAAAGGAGAAGACCGCTGACTGCCCACCTTTCAAGGTAAAACTCACCATTCCACCAAAGCCAGAGGTCATTTGTTCCTTAGCCAACATATGCTGAGGGTGAGTCGAATGACCTGGATAGGAAACGCTCTCTACAGCCGGATGGTCATTCAAATATGCAGCGATTGCCATCGCATTTGAGTTATGGCGTTCCATCCGCACTCCAAAAGTTTTCAATCCTCTCGCCAGCAGCCATGCTTCGAACGGGTGGAGAACACCTCCAAGCAGAATGTGGTCATGCCACATTCTAGCTATCGTCTCCTGGCTGGATACGATTGCCCCTGCAACCACATCAGAATGGCCAGACAGATATTTCGTCGCGCTGTGAACTACCATATCGAAACCCAGCTCAAGTGGTCTCTGATTGTAAGGCGTCGCAAAGGTATTATCGGCGACACAAACCAAGTTGTTGGCCTTCGACAACCTGGCGACGTACCTCAAATCGGTCAGCGTAAGCATTGGATTGGCGGGACTCTCTACATAGATGAGCCGGGTGTTGTCCTGCAGAGCTTTATCAAAAGACTCGCGGTCCGCCTGTTCCACGAACGTACATTCGATGCCCAATTGAGGCAGCTTCTTACTGATGAGGTTATAGGAAGTTGGGTAAATATTTCGCTGAGCAACCAGGTGATCGCCGGCTTTCAACTGATTCAATAGAACCAGGGAGATTGCAGCCATGCCGGAAGCCACAACAAGACCAGCTTCCCCACCCTCCATTTTTGCTATGACTGATTCGGCCTGCTTCGTGTTTGGCGAGGCATACCGTCCATAGAACTGTGGGTGTGCGTCCGAGGCCATAGCTGCCGCGATTTCCTCTGGATCGTCAAACAGGTAGGTCGAACTCTGAAAGACCGGTGACGAAACCGCCGAGGTTGGATTTTCCTCTTCTCCTCCATGGATTCCATCTGTTTGGAAGTGCCTTTCGCTGGTGTCGATTGTTGTCATGGTAAACGTATCTCTCGATTAGTGCCCCGGGGGTCTTCCGGCCGTTCCACTGTTACAAACTGTATCTAGTTTTCTATAGCGAATTAAGTGTCGCAAACTGCATCCTGCATCTTTCCATGCGGTGGAAGATCGTTTTCGTCTCGGGAATCAGCGAAAATATTCCAATGAAAGCCAGCAAGTTGAAGGACCTAGTTGGTTGAGCTTCGGATCGTCGACGGATAACTATAAACTAGAAAGCCGCTGGTTGATTTCGTTCCTTCCTGACTCGATTTGAGCTAGTTTTTGACGTTCCTTGTCGACGACGTGGGTTGGCGCCTTCTGAGCAAATTCACTTGCGAGCAGCTTTGTTATTCGAGCGTGTTGATCATCAAGTTGGACCAGCTCGGATTCAAGACGTGATCGCTCTTTGTCAACATCCACCATACTCGCCAGTGGCAAATAGACCGACATATCACCCAGTGGGATGGTTATAACTGCCTCAGGAGTTTCGATCGTCTCCGAGACCATGGTCTGAGCTTCATCCAACCTGGCTAAGAAGGTCAGAATCGGGAGCTGCGATTCAATTGACTTTTGGTGTTCACCCGCCGAAATCAAGGCCGGGATTCGTCTAGCCGGATCCACGCCATATTCTGAACGGATCGATCGGATGGCTTTCACAAGACCCTGCAATCTTTCAAACTCGGTGGACTCATGCTCGTAAGTCCTTCCCTGGGATGGCCAATCAGCGATGATGAGCGCCTCAGGCCATTCTTGTACCAGGGTTGAGCCAAAATTACTGGCTTTGAATACCTGCTTGAGCTGCTGCCAGGTTTCCTCAGTCACATACGGGATATAGGGGTGTAGGAGTCGCAGACAGCTATCCATCACATGGATGAGAACTGAGAGCGTGCTCGCGGCTGAATTCGCATTTAATCCTAGCTGGACCTTGGCCAGCTCAACATACCAGTCAGCAAAATCGCCCCATAGGAAATCGTATACCTGTCGCCCTGCCTCGCCATATTGGTAGCTATCAGCCAGCCTGTCAAAATCGCCAACGAGCTCGCTCAGCCGGGTTAGGATCCATTTATCGGCGACCGAATATGATTCTCCACCAGCGTTCTGGAGAGAGTAATCGGCTTCAATTCTCTCCAGGCTGTGAACAATGAACCTGGCCAGGTTCCAGATCTTATTGGCGAAATTCCGGTTGCTAGCCACCTTGGCTATAGACAGATTTAGATCGTTTCCCGGCGTACCTCCGGTGAGAAGCGTAAACCGCAGCGCGTCAGTCCCGTACAATCCCATGAGGTCCAGCGGATCAACGACGTTTCCCGCCGATTTGCTCATCTTTCGTCCATGCTCATCGCGAACGAGACCGTGGAGATAAACAGTATGGAACGGAATGTCATTTGTAAACATCGCACCGGCCATGACCATTCGTGCCACCCAGAAGAAGAGGATGTCATACCCGGTCTCCATCACGTCGGTTGGGTAGAACTTGGCCAGATCTTCGGTTTCTTCTGGCCAACCTAAAGTAGAAAACGGCCAGAGGGCGCTGCTGAACCAGGTGTCCAACACGTCGGGATCCTGCTCAATATTCGAACTACCGCACGACTGGCAGACTGTCGGATCTACCCTCTCGACAGTTATCTCATCGCAGTCGCCGCAATACCAGACCGGGATCCGATGACCCCACCACAATTGGCGACTAATGCACCAGGGCCGGATATTCTCAAGCCAGTTTTCCCAGACTTTTTCGAACCTGTTTGGCACGATCTTAATTCGCCCGCTACTGACGGCTGCAAGCCCCATCTGGGCCATCGGGCGGGCATCGACGAACCATTGGCGGCTAACCATTGGTTCGATAATCTCGCCACCGCGCTGGCTATGAGGCACGCTGACTGTATATGCTTCTTGCTTCAGGGTCAGTCCTGCATTCTCCATATCCGCCCATAACTGCTGCCGGCAGACGAAACGATCAAGCCCTTTGTAAGGACCTGCTTCTGCACTCATGGTGGCGTCTTTGTTCATCACATTGACGATATCCAAGCCATGTCTCTGCCCGATTTCGAAGTCGTTCGGATCATGTCCTGGCGTTACTTTCAGAGCGCCGGACCCAAATGATATGTCAACATACTCGTCGGCGATGACAGGTATCATCCGGCCTAATATGGGCACGACGGCATTTCTACCGACGAACTCAGCGTATCGCTCATCATCGGGGTGAACCGCGACAGCCGTATCGCCCAATATCGTTTCAGGCCTGGTCGTCGCCACGGGAATATGGCCCCCGCCAACAATAGGGTATTTGAAATAGTACAGGTTTCCAGGTTCATCCTGGTACTCAACCTCCAGGTCGGAAACAGCCGTCTGCAATCCAGGCGACCAGTTAACGAGATACTCTCCCTGGTAGATGAGTCCCAGCCGATAGAGCCGTATAAAAGCCTCCCTGACCGCTGTAGAGAGTCCTTCGTCAAACGTAAAGCGCTCCCTGTCCCAATCGCACGACGCCCCCAGTCTCCTGAGCTGCTTTGTTATATAGCTGCCGTATTTCGCCTTCCACTGCCACGTTCTTTCGATAAAGGCCTCTCGTCCAATCTCTTCTCGCGAGGTGCCTTCCTCTTTCAACTTTCTCTCCACCTGGAGCTGGGTGGCTATACCCGCATGGTCAGTGCCGGGCACCCACAAGGCGGCGTATCCCTGCATGCGTGCCCTTCGAATCATCAAGTCTTCGATGGCAATCACCAGGGCATGTCCTTGGTGAAGCTCGCCAGTGACATTTGGCGGAGGGATCGAGATCACGAATGGCTGGGCATCGTCCGGTCGCGCTTCCGGCTTAAACCAGCCGTTCTCCTCCCACCATTGGTAGAGGCGCTCCTCAGTGCCCTCAAATTCGTATGCTTTTGGCATTTCGGCCATAAATACTTTTCTCTCCTATCGAACTATGATGTTGATATGCTCTATGACATCGCCCGCAGGCGGCGTCGAGCCGGTAGGATCTGGTTGGATTAGGGTTAACGCATCAACCACATCCTGGCCTTCGGTGACCTCGCCAAAAATAGTGTGGCGTCCATTCAACCACGGCGTTTCATTAAAGGTAATAAAGAATTGACTGCCATTGGTGACCGGCTGCCCCGTGTTAGCCATAGCCAGAAGTCCAGCTCGATCAAAGACAAATCCACTCGATACTTCATCCTCGAAAGCGTAACCCGGACCGCCGGTTCCAGTTCCGGTCGGATCACCAGCCTGTGCCATAAAATCCGCGAGTACTCGATGGAAGGTCGTCCCGTCATAGAAGCCTTCATTGGCCAGGAAAACGAAACTATTCACGGTGATAGGTGCCTGCTCGGCAAAGAGTCTCAGGTGAATATCCCCTTTCTCGGTGCGGATACAAGCTTCGTAATCTCTTGTGGTATCGAGGGTAAATTCAGGATAGGCAGAGTAATAGTTGTTCCGGTCCGCAGGAGCTACGTCAGTCAGTGCTCGGGGCTCGCTCCTATCGCAAGGATCTTCCTCCTCTCCTGAGTCACTTATCAACACATAGGCAACGGCCGCGCCGACGATGACGACCAATGCTACAACAGCAATCTCAAGAATGCGACTGCGCTTTTTCGATTTCTGTTCGTCTTCGGCTTTGCGCTGCTGGGCCATCCGGCGCTTGCGTTCAATTGATGTTTTCTTTGCCATAGTTTGTTTCACCACCCGCTAGCTGATGCTTTGGTTACTGTTTATTCTTCGATTTATCTGGATTGATGTAGGGGTTGTAGTAATTGGTTGTCTCAATTATTCTCCAGCCGCTGGCACCTGTCGTTCTTCTCGCGCCTCTCGATCGCGCCGTCTCTCCAGCCGCCAAATGGCTATCAAGCCGAGGACAATTGCCGTCGTGAAGAGAGCGTATCCCTCTCCTACGGACGCCCCGGTTATGAAGAGTCCGGCCATTCCAAAGGCTCCACCAACGAGATAAAGAATCAGCACCGCTTCCGTCACGGTAAATCCGCGTCTAACGATCCGGTGGCTGACATGGTCTTTTCCCGCGGTGGTCAATGGATTAACACCTCGTCGAATTCTGGAGATGATAACCAGAGTCGTATCAAAGATGGGAAGACCCATGATGAACAGTGGTACCATCCAGGTGACGAAATTCACGTTATCGGGAAAGCGCAGCTGGATGCAGAGAACAGCTAACAAGAACCCAAGGAAAAGTGAACCGGCGTCACCCATAAAAATGCGGGCCGGCTTGAAATTATACCTGAGAAATCCGAGGGTTGCGCCCAGAATTCCGGCTGATAAGGCGGCGACCAGATATTGATCATTGAGGACAGCCAATAAAAGGATAAATGACGCCGCCACGCCGCTCACCCCGGCGCTCAGCCCATCCATATTATCCATGAAGTTCATGGCATTGCTGATGCCGATCAGCCAAACGAAAGTCAGAGCGTAGTTCAACCACTCCGGAACCGGCAGGCTCACCCGTATCCCAAAATAGATGGCGATCAAGAAACCCAGGACTTGCCCGGCTAACTTGAGATAGGCAGGTAAACGACGACGATCGTCGATGAGTCCGGTTAAAGCCACGACGCTCGAGGCGAGCAACACGCCAATGACTCTTGGTGCCTGGACACTCTTTGGCAATGCGGCCCACAGAATTAGAAAAGCGAGCAAGGCACCCCCGATGATGGCTAGCCCACCGAGAAGAGGTGTTGGCTCCCTATGTATCTTTCGATCGGCTGGCGTATCGATAAAGCCGGCCCACACCGCGAAGCGACGTATGAAGGGAGTGCTAAGGGCGGTTATCGCCAGGGCGACAAGAAAGATGAAAATGAATACCCGCAAGGATCACTCCACCAGCCTATAACACCCTACTCAGTGCCTTCGCCAACCAGCTGAAGATTTGCCAGGTAGCCCTGGATTTGCTGTATCATGTTTTCAGGCGCGCTACCCAGGGAGCTCTCCGCCAATTCAATCGCTTTGGCGATTTCGTCGACGGCAGCAAATCGCTCGGACAATATTAAGTCAATCCGCCAGGGCGGCAGCTGCTGGCTGCTGTTCTCTAAGGCGGATTGGTGGGAAGCAAGGGCTTCTTCCATTTCTCCGAGCATCACCTGGCTTTGGGCGAGCAGCAACCAACCATTGGGTGTTCCGCCATTTCTGTCCAGACCTGCTCGCGCGCTGTCGGCCGCCGCCTGGTAGTACTCTTCTTTTTCCTCGTCTGGTAAATCGGTTGAACAATCCAGATAAGCCTGGGCTAGCTCGAATCGGGTTACTTCGAAGAACGGGTCTTTCTCCGCTGAGTGCTCGTAGAGTTCAATCGCCCGATCACAATCATTGGCCAGAGCCAGATTAAGCCTGGCGTACTCGTTGATGATAACCGCATTCTGGGGACTGAGGGCCATCGCTTTGTCGTAGAAATCGGTCGCAATCACTAGCCGGCTTGCCCTCTCCAGCTCATCGGTTGTATCCGCTCGGCGGGTGTTCAAACGGGCCAGATTGGCCGTATGGTCGGTGTTGAGAGGGTTGATCTTCTGAGCGTCCAGGAGCCTGATCTCGGCTGTATTAAGCAGCTCCTCTCGTTCGTCGATGTCGGACGTCCGGCTGGCCCGTTCCAAATAGGCCCGTCCGAGCATCAGGTAGTAAAAATCCTCACTCGGCGCGAATTCAAGGGCTTTTTCGTAGATAGCTATGGCCGTATCCCAGTTCTCGACGTCGCCTGTCCTGCCTCCCTGCTGGTCAAACGGCTCACCCCGCTTGTAAAGGATATCAGCACTGATGACCTGCAGGTTGGTGGTACTGATGATATAGACAGCCAGGGGTGCTAGGATAAGTGCCGCGATCAATCCCGCCCATGAGCCTGTCTTCTGGGACTGGCTTATCTTGGTCCAGGCCAAGGCCAAGCCAAGGAACAGCAGGAGAACGAATACAAAAACGTAGAAAGTGCTCAATACATCGATGCTTTGCAGGACTTCTATCACCCGGCGTTCGATGATGGGCATGTCGGCTGTGATCGATGCCGGTCTGATGAAGTTCGATCTCAACGTCGCCGCGTGGAGATAGGCATAAGTGAAACCGACGCTTAGGGAGACAAAAGCCATGACCAATGCTGGCGAGATGAAACTGCTCCAGGCGCTGTCCCAGAGCAAGTATAGGGCAGCGATACAGGCCCCGGCCAGGATAAAGGCATGGATGGGCGCACCTGCAGCCAGTACCGGCAGCGAGAATATCAGGCCGATGGTAGCCACAACGCCCCCAACCAGCCGGCCGTACCTGTGTTTTAGGAACAGCATGATGGCTGCCAGAAGACAGAAGGCCGCCCAGAACAGGACCAGGGCATTGCCCATCTGGCGCGTGAGACCGGGCGTCTCCGACAATGACAGGAACCGGCCAAGGGCGCTGGCAACCAGAAGGCCGACGAACACGGCTCCGGCTGCGTCGGTCCGGCCCGGCTTCAGGACGCTGGAGATAGACGATAATCCTATCCGGCCGGCTTTGGCTAGTTCGCTTAGCAGTACAAGACCACTCAAGGTCCAAGTTAACATAATCAGCAGATAGATGAAAGGCGAGTCGGCGAAATCGTTCGCCGGGTTGACGAAGAAGGAGTGGTGGAAAAATGCTCCGGCGCCGGGAAGGACTCCGGTTGTCGCCAGGTTGGCCAGCTCGGGAAGCGAGGTGACCATGTAATCGTAACTCATGATGCCGATGATGAGGGCCATGACAAAGGCACCGGCCAGGATCGATGGGATCCAGCCCTCGCTGGTTTTGGTCGTTCGTCTGGCGCGGCGTTTTTTGCGGGGCTTTCCATCGGGCTCGACTACCTCTGGCGTCTCCTTCATGCGCGGCAGGAAGTAGCCGACCATGAACAGAAGGGCCAGGTAGACGAAGAAGTAAATGCGGGTGGCGGCGATGGCGATGCCGAAATGGATTTCGACATAGTGGGCCAGGACGGCCGCAACCAGGCCGATCATGACCAGCCGGTCCACGCCGAAGGGATCGACCTGCTCATCTTCCTCCCCACCCCGGGAGAAGATGGCGTAGTAGAAGAGATAGGCGATCAGGCCGCCAATGGTGCCGAAGGGAATGGCTACACCGATATAGGCGATGCCCTGATAGCTGACGAGGCCAATAGCCCCGATTATCGCCCCCAGAATCCAGAGACCGATAAGTGCGGCCCGGTCCCGTTTGGAGCGGACAACTCCTAGCCAGGTGAAGGCGTAATAGAACACGCTCAGATAAACCAGCTGCCAGACCAGGAATCCGGCCCCACCGGTGATGACCAGGGCGTCGAAGGTCTCATTGTGAGAGCGGTCGGGCGAAGCGTTCCGAGCTTCTACCGTGGCCAGTTCGGGCGGATAGAAGCTGTTATAGGCCACGTACATGGACTCGGGACCATAGCCAATGACCGGCCTGAGGAAGTTATATGGATCAGGTTCGCCGAGCGGGCTTTCCAATGGGTCGTGGATGCCGATGAGGTCAAGCGCGCCTTCCCAGATCAGGACCCGGACTTTACCGGTACCTGACTCGGATTGGAGCAGGGTTGCGAAGCGGCCGATGTCTGGCAATCTGCTCCATTCGGCCAGGGTCTCGGTGATGCCGCTAACCACGGGCGTCTCGGCATAGGTTACCGACGCTTCTCTGGATAGGTTGAAAGTGACGACGAAGCCGAAGAGAAAAATGGCCAGGATCAACCAGCTCAACCACAACCAGCGCCATCCCTTCCTGGCCACGGCAAGAACCATAATGACCAGGACGAGTAAGAAGACGATGCCCATAAAGAGCATGAACGACTGCATGGAAGTGACGATCGTGTCGAGGACCAGTGTCGCTAGGAAAAATGGAACCAGCGTTCCCACTCCGGCAACAAGCACAGCCCGGCCAATATCTGCGCCGGCGATCCTGCGCTGCTCTGAAGCAGCATTGCGGAGGGTCACCAACAAGATGAGGACAAAGGCGAACATGCTGGCGATTAGGCCTAAGAATGGACCACGACTGAAGGTCCAGATGATGGCAATGATCTGGATGGCAAAAGTGAAAATATAGATCGAGGACCTGATGACGTCGGCTATCGCAAGTTCTTCATCGTTTAGGATATTGGTGAAGGCGTCGATGATCCGGGCCAAAGTGAGAGGCACAACCATGATTAGAAAGGCGCCGAGGAAGATGGAATTGCCCATATTTCCTGCGACCCGGCTCTGTACGTTTCCGCCCCATGGAAGGGGATCCAGAGGCGGCGGGCCAAAATGCTGGATGACGCCGTACAGGGCGATGGGGATGCTGGTGATGATGGCTGTCGTCACAATCCGTGAAACCTGTTTGCGGGTTCGAATAGTGGCGATCATCATGACGAAGATGACGATATAGCTCAAGGTCGTAT
>DASRZI010000581.1:0-17601 GCA_035686605.1 Candidatus Zixiibacteriota bacterium | reverse complement strand
GCAGTATAGTACCGATCTGCTGCCGATAGGCGCAGCTGACAAAAGGCTCGACTGGACGGCAACCACAGAGAAGGCTCATACTAAGTGCTTTTGTCAAACATCCAGCAGTGAATGACTGGGTTAATGGATTCCGGCGCGAGTAAAAACGTGAGTGAAAAGCGTATATTGAGCGAAGACCGGATCCCCTCCACTTTATCCACTCAAGGAAAACCTCAAGTCAATTCCACTGCCTTTGGAATCGTTGTCGGCTCTAGATGAATCCAATTCGACATTTGAATTGAAAAAGGCCAATCTCTTGCGTATCGACATCACAGCAGTATAATCATTTATACAAACCCTTAATTCAGACAAGAGATGTGGAGATTTGCCATTGGGTGGGGAAGCCCAAAAGCACATATTTAATCTAGACAGCTGAATATTGTCTTGTTGAGCGATCGATAGCTGCCACCTGTGCACGATAAATTCAGCAATCCTGGATGCGATCCCATTGGGGGCTACGCATGGACTGGTGCATTCTGGGCGCATCTGCGTCGATTCGGTATCGACTTCGTCACGTTTTAAGCGCGCGAAGTTCTTTTATCGCATGCGCTAACCTGTGTGCCTGAAGCAAAGGTTGCCCAGCGTTGGCAATGATTGAGGGCTATCAATTGTGTATATCCACGTACTGTGTAGTTATTATTTTAGGAGGAATCTCGATGAATGGATTTAGAAAAGTGATGATCATATTCTTCATGGCCCTGCTGGCAACGGCTGCAGCCTGCCAGTCGGAGACCGCTGGCGTACCCGAAGTGACCTTTGTGGGAAGCGAGTATGCTTATGATGGACCGGAAAGTATCGAAGGCGGCTGGACGACCGTGACCCTGGATAACCAGGGAGAACTAGCCCACGATCTCATCTTAATGCGCTTGCTAGACGGCAAGACAGTCGACGACGCGATGGCTATGTTGGCTGACGAAAGCGCGCCGCCGGCATGGATCGATGTCAAGGGTGGCACTACAGCCGAAGCGGGAAGCAGTGCTTCATTCGCCAGCGAGTTGGAAGCCGGGACCTACGTCATGTTCTCCTTCGGCGCAGAGGAAAATGCACCTCCGGATGCCGCGCAAGGCATGGTCGGCGAGTTGACAGTAACCGAAGCGAAAACGACCGTGGATGAAAGCGAGCTGCCCGAGGCCGAAGGCACGATCAGCCTGGTGGACTACCAGTTTGTGATAAACGGGCTGCAAAGCGGCGAGCAGGTCGTGCGGGTCAGCAACGACGGCACGGAACTGCACGAAGCGGTTATGTTCCGCCTTAACGAAGGCAAAACCTTTGCCGATTTCCAGAGCTTCATGGAAGCAGGGGAAAACAGCCAAGGCCCGCCGCCCGCCGAACAGGTCAGCAGCGTGTTCCTCTCGCCGGGCAACGTGACCTACAGCACGATGAATTTGGATACGGGCAACTACGTATTCCTCTGCTTCATCCCCAGCGAAAAGAACGATAATACGCCGCACTTCATGCTCGGCATGATGACAGAAGTGGCTGTCAGTTAAACTAGCAGCTGGTTGCAGGATGCGAGTATCGTGATAGGCGGACCGGCCTTGAGACGAGCAGAATGCTCGCATCCTGCATCCATTGTGCTGCATCTTTCCCATTACTATCTTGACTAATCTGGGGTGGAGTCCGAATTGCCCTCTGAATCGAAACCTGTGCTGCCAATGTGAGAGGTGTAGATTTCAGAGATCAGGCCATGACGATGTCCGGTAAATTACTGTTACTGGCAATGCAAATAGTCCAAGAAATAACCGCAATTCAAGCATGTAAGAAGGTCCGTGCTATATCTCTGTAGTTCGATTAGCTGGAACATGACAACCAGCTAAAGACCAGAGTTGATTCGCCAAAGGAGTATAAGCATCTCGCCTTCGCCAGAATACTCAGCCAGGGCTAAAAACTGATGGAGACGCCACAGCTAATCCGGTCGCACCCTCATGTCAGGCAGCTTTGACGAGCAATCACGACCGGATGGGTATCGGCGAATCCAAACACTGTTTTTGGCTATGCTTGCAGTAAGCTTTGAAAAACCCCTTCCGCAATCCATAAAAAGGAAATCCATGAAGAAACAAAGCTGGCTTATCTTTCTCGTACTGGGCATACTGATTTTGTTCTTTGCTGCTTACAATGCTTTTTACATCCCTGCCTTGGATCCGGCCGATCCCGATCAAGGCTGGGCATGGCTGACCAGCGACCCCGAAATTATAGAGTACATTAAGTTCTATTTTCGTATTCAAGGAATGTGGCAGCTTGGGTTTGGGCTTTTAGTGATCGCGACGGCCGTTGGTGGTCTGCGCCAGCGCCAGAAATGGGCATGGATCGGCTTGTGGAGCGTACCGCTGGTGCTCATCCTCATGTCTTTCATGGCTCCCTGGACACTGCCCATATTGCTTGTGCTTATTTTGATGGCTATTGGATCACTATATCTGTCTCGCCCGGCGGTATTTAGCGAAAACTAACTCAACAGCTTTTGTACGCTGCGAATACTAGGCGGATAGTGTCTAATACTATCTGGTCAATGTCGAGTAAGGGCAAAGTCTAGGAAGTGGAACAATTCTACGGCTGTTGGCGCCCATGCTGGCTAGTAACATATCGAACAAAGTTCTGAGTCACTGTTCGATTATACCTCGTCCTCGAGCAGCTCCCTTGCAAAACACTCCTCGTCCGTTGATTCTGTCCACCAATCCTCTTTGGAACGCCCAAGGCCGTGGAGCAAGAATACGACTGGGTAGGGAGGTGACATGGCGGCCGGAATTGCCAGGTACCCGGGAACGCGACCCTCACGCACACCGCGGAATACGATTTTCAAACGATAAGAAATCTCATGATCTTCTCGATCATAAGTGTTCGCATCTAGTGGAAGATTACGATTGCATTCAAAAAACTGGGAAAGGATTGAGAAAGCTTCTTTTCCAACTGTTCCTAATCCCTATTTGGGTTGCATTCGGTTCCTCCCCATCAAACAGATTACCCGCTGAATAGGCTCCCAGGATGATGGCTAGTTGACCGCATAACCTAACCGGAATTAAAACTCCACACAATCGAATCCAACCTCATAATTAACCTGGAGAATAAGGAAGAAGCCAGCCATTCTGACCGGTTAACCAGCGGTTTCCAATGCCTCCCCTGCGTAGCGCACCTTGATGATGAAGTCGATTTCAAAAATTCGTGGGCCAACAGAATCCGATTTCTACCGGATGGCTGGACATTGTTCTGTGCGTAGATAGTTGAGGCACTCTTCGACTGTCAAAGTACGTGTCACACGACCATGGGCTAGCTCAATTAGCTCGTCCATCTCTAAGGTGTAGATCCGTACCGTTCCATCGCCCCCGGCCGTCGCCAAGTGTTTGCCGTCGGGGCTGAAAGCCGCGCCAAACACATTGCCGGTGGTTCCGAATAAAGTCACCAGCTCCTGACCAGACGCAGCGTCCCATACTTTGGCCAGGCTGTCAAAACCTACCGAGGCCAGTTTCGAACCGTCTTCACTAAAGGCCAGGCGTAGAACGAGTCCGGCATGGGCGGCAAGCTGGTGCAGCTGCTCGCCCGAGGCGATGTCCCAAACCAAAACGGCGCCGTCCTGCCGTCCGGCAGCAAGCAGCCGGCCGTCCGGACTGACAGCCAGGCCATAGAGATCTAGCCCGTCGCCCGAAAAGCGCCCCAGCTCCTCGCCGGTTTTTGCGTCCCACTGATGAACGAAGTCATCGTCGCCGCCGGTATACAGATATTTGCCGTCCAGGCTGAGAGCCAAACCGCTGATGGCCAGGTTCGTGCCAAGATCGTCCCGGCTAAAAAGGGTGAGAACCGGCTCTCCACTGTCGAGATCCCATATTTTGGCCGTCCCGTCCCATCCAGCGGTGGCTAATTGCTTTCCATCAGCACTTAGGTCCATGCCTATTATCGGAGCCATGTGCGCCGGCAGCGAGATCCTGACCTGCTCTGTAGCCATATCCGTCACGTAGACTGTGCCGTCCCAACTGCCAAGGGCCATCACTTCTCCATCCTGGCTCAAGTCCAAGCTGCTCAAACCAGAGGAGGCGTTTTCAGGAGGAAGCGATCTCACCAGCAGACCGGTGGCCGGATCCCAGAGTTTGGCCTTGCCGTCAAAACCGGCCGTTGCCAGGCGCAGACCATCTGGGCTGTAAGCGATGTCGTAAACCTGATCGTCATGGGCCGATATAGTCAGCAATTCGCGGCCCGGGTTAATATCCCATATTTTCAGCATGCCGTCATAACCCCCGGTAACCAGGAGGTTGTTATCGGGACTGGCGGCGGTGCTGATGACTGTGCTCACATGGCCGGCTAAGCTGAGGAGCTGCTGACCGGAAAGAGGATCCCAGATAGTGGTCGTTCCATCTTGGTGGGTGGCGGCCAGGTGCGTGCCGTCCGGCATATACTCTACATCATAGATCCCGGATCGTACGGGTAAACTGAACAGCGGCTCTCCGTTAGTCGCATTCCAGATCCCAAGGAGTGCATTATCGCTGGCCACGGCCAGCTGCTTCCCGTCCGGACTGAAGGCCACGCCATGGATACCTCCCCCGTGGTCGAAGCTGAGCAATTCCTGACCGCCCCCCGCGTCCCAAATTTTAATGGTTCCTTCCACGTCACCAGTTGCCAGCTGCTTGCCATTGGGGCTGTAAGCGATGGCTTCACAAGGGTATTCATGCCCGGCCAACGAGAACAGCACGACCTGCGTAGCGAGGTCCCACACCCGGGGCAAGCCGTCCATGCTGGCTACGGCTAGACGTTCCCCATCCGGGCTAAAGTCGAGCCTCCTGACAGTGCCGTCGGTTGCTCCGGGCAAGCTAAAAAGCCGTTCGCCGCTCTCGGCATCCCAGAGGATCACTTCCGAAACCATAGTGGCAGCCAGCTGCGTCCCATCCGGGCTGTAGACCACATCAAACCCTACCCCACCCTCATCTCCAGGCAAGGTCAGGAGTAGCTCTCCCGAATCAAATTCCCATATCTTGACTGTGTTGTCAACGCCGGTGCTGGCCAATCGTTTTCCATCCGGACTGACAGCCACGCCAGGGGCTCCGCCGACGTGGGCGGGAATGGTACGTAGAACGTGCAGCGCGGGCAGCGCCTTGTGCAGGGAGTTGCGCGCTTCCAGGGTATCGGCCGAAGCGAGCGCTTGTAGACTCAACAGCACGCTGCGTTCCGGGTCAAGCTGTAAATTATTGACGGCCGCCGCGGCCAACTCTCGCGATGTGGCCAGGCGGGCTAATTCTTGGGCCTCTTTAGCATTACGATTGGCCAACAGTCCCAAACCGGTGGCCGTGAGCAGCAGCACCGTCAAGGCACCCAAGGCCAGGGCGAGCCAAATTGCGCGCCGGCGCAGTTGGCCAGCCGCCTGGGCTTGCTCTTCCGCACGCTGCGTTTCCGTCTCTGCCAGTGCTTGAGCGGCTTCAAGTTCGCGCTGGCGTCGAGTTTCTTCGGCCAACTGCTGCGCCTGCCTCTCAGCCAGACTGGCTTCGATGAAGTGGAGTTCCTGGGCACTCATGGCGCCGGGATTCTCGTTTGCCCACTCCTCCGCCTGTGCCAACCGGGCACCGCGGAAGAGGGCGTCGGTATCTCGGTCTAATCTTTCCCACTCGTGGACAGCCACAGTTATCTGCCGATGCAATCTCAGAGCTTCGCGATTTTCATTGAGCCAGCTTCGCAACCTCGCCCATTCGTGAATTAGCGCCTCGTGGGCAACTTCGACGGTCTCTTTGAAGGTGGTGACCAGCCGGGCATCGGCCAGTTTATTAAGAACCAACTGCACCTGATCACTCTCTTCCGGGCGCGGTATGAGCTCAACCAGCTCTGCGCGACGACGGGTATATAACTCTGGAAGATTTTCGTCTGTGGCGTCTTCTCCCAGTGCTGTCAGACGTGTAAAAATTCTGCGGGCGATGATCTGCTGATCGGGGGTCAATTGATTGAAGATCGTCTCGGCCGTTTTGGCGATCGCCCCTTGCACCCCACCAGATTCCTGATATCCGGCCAATGTCATGGTGCGGCCGCGTCTCCGTCGCCATGTTACCAGCAATGCATGCGATAGAAGCGGCAGCGCGCCCGGCTCCTCGTTCACATCACGAATAAGTAAATCGACCAAACCTGGCTCGAAGGTCCAGCCACCGCTTCGCGCCGGTTCGGTGATCGCCCTGCGCAGTTCCTCGGAGTTCATCGCACCAATATACTGCTGTCGTTCGCACAAAGCCTGGCGTAGGTTTTCGAAGGGGGCGCAGTGGGCATAAAAATCGGCCCGCAGCACGACGATGACGGTGATCGGGCCGGGATTGCAGGCCGCGTACAGGAGGTTGTCAACGAATGCCTGGCGCTCATTTCCATCATGACATAGGCTAAACAGCTCTTCAAATTGATCTACTAGCACCAGCATCTGCGGGACGCCATTCGAATGAGTGATACGGGCAGCGGCCAAATGTAGGCTGCGCGGGTCACGAGCCAGGTCATCTATTAGCGCAGCGGTCTCCGCCACCGAGCCGGACGAATAGGTTAAGCTAACAGCCAGTGCTTCAAGCGGATGAACCGTGGGTGTGATCACATGAATTGGACCGCTAAAGGGTAGATGTGATGCGCCGCCACCACTCTTGTAGGTGTCTTCCAGTGACTTTCTGCCTTTAATAGCGGGAATAAGACCGGCACGTACAACTGAAGATTTACCGCTGCCAGATGCGCCAATCACGGTTACGATTCGATTTCCAACTACTTCGGGCGAGAGGCATTCACTTACCTGGTTTACCAGTTGAGCAGTGAGCTTTTCCCGGCCGCAGAATAATTTAGCATCTACTTCGTCAAAGAAGGTCATGCCCTTAAAAGGAGGGATACCCGGATACGGCGGCTCAGATTCGCCTTGACCCACGGTTGAGGTCGGTTTGAGCATGTCCCCACGTATTCTCTCGTACAGCTCAGTTGTCTCTCGCTCAGGAGCAACGCCTAACTCTTGCATCAGCACACGGCTGCAACTCTCGTACTGGGCCAGTGCCGAAGTTCGCTGCCCGCTGAAGGCCAACGCCCGCATCAATTGACGGTGAGCTTCTTCGTGCCACGGCTCCAATTCCAGCTCTCGGCGAGTGTAGTCGATGACCCGTTGGTAATCGCCACATCCTTCGTAATGGCTCGCCAGGCGCGTCAATGAGTCCATCAGCTGGCGGTTAACCCGTTCGCGCATATATAGCATCCAATCTTCGAACGGAGTGCTATCCGCGAGAGAAAATCCCTCTAAGAAACTGCCCTGGCAGGCGGCGACAGCCTGCTCTAAGTGCTCAATTGAGAGGGTTGAGGTGTGCTGAAGATCCGCTATATCCAGCGAATAATCACTGGCAATGTTGAACTGGAGTGTATCGCGAGTAATAAGCAGAAAAGACGGCTGGGCATGGCGGTCGCCAATAGTCTGACGCAGGTTGCTTAGGGCAGAGCGCAAATTGTTGAAAGCAGAGCGGTTGGGGTAATCAGGCCACAATAACCCAGCTAAGGTTTCGCGAGCGTGTGGTCTCTCAGCTTCAGCAACCAGGTAAGCCAGCAGCCCCTTTACTTTGGCTGATTCGAAATCCGAAACCAGATTTCCATCCAGTGTCACCTGGAATGGACCAAGAAGTAAGATCGAAAGACCCGCCACATTCCCCTCTATGGTTGACTGGAGCTAAGTGGCCCTGAAGTGTCCGGGTTAACTTCATTATAGATCTTTCCTAATCACTTCTCAAGCCATTGCGATTACCTCGCGTTCTCACCATGTTTCCCTGGCGGCTGGCTGGAATAATGTCAACGGTCACTTGATATCGGCATATCCACCCAAGAAAGGAGAAAGTACAATGAAGACGCGAATCACTTTAATGGCAGCAGTCGCCGTGGTTGTTCTTCTGTTGGTCGGTACAGTAGGAGCCGAGCCGCCCAAGACCGAGTTCACTGGTACAGAGATCTCGATCGCGACAGTAAATCCTGGGACTGAAACCTTCCCCGGCAACAACAATTACCACGTCCGTGATTCAGTAGAACTGTTTAGCTTCACGGCTACTGACCTGCGCGTCAGCGGCGAAAATGAGGTTACGGTCAATTGGAACTTCAAGATAATGCCCGAGCCTGTCTACGTCAGCGGCCGGATGTGGGGAACCTTCCGGCTCACCAACGATGGCGGTTATTGGGACGGAACATGGACCGGCGTAAGAGACGCCAATGGTTTCTCGTACTTCCACATGGTTGCCCACGGTGGCGGCGGCTATGAAGGCTTGGAACTCAAGATGGACGGGGAGCGTCTAACGCCGGATCCCTCGCAGCCAGAGGTGTACGTCGGCATCATCATTGAGACCGGCGGCTATAGCCCCTAGGAATAAAGAGGAGAACAGTTGCCGGGCCGTTCTGCTCGCTTAGTCAAAAATCGCAACTATTCTCCTGAAAGCAAGGCGCGAAAGGTAAAGCGTTTCCCAATACTGATCCGCGCCTTGCTTTGGTCCAGACAAACGTGCATCTAAATCGGCCGCAAACCCGGTCGACGAAAAAAGGAGCAGCAACGATGAGAATCGGAATGAGCCAAGTGACAACAACATTGGTTATAGTCCTAGTGGCCTTGGCTGGTTGCACTTCCGAAGAGGTGCAGCCAGCCTCAACCAAGGAACCGTCCGTCCCACCGACCGAGATAGCAGTCCCACCGACTGTAACGACCGTCCCGATTTCGGCGATAGTCATGGGCGCCGCGGAGCAGCTCAACGCCGGCGATCTCGAGGGATCGCTGACCTATTGGGCTGATGATGCCATATTCTATATTTTTGGTCTTCCGCCAACGGGTACCGAAATCTATCATGGTAAGGAACAAATACGGACCGTGCTGGAGGAAAATGTTGCCAGCCACTTCAAAGAGGAAATTGAAATAAACAGCGTTATGGGTGATGTGGTTAGAGCGCGGACAACTACCTGGCATGATTTCACGCGGGAGATTGGGGTAGCACCGCTTGTGGCCATCGAGGTCTATGTGGTTGAAGATGGCAAGATACAGTCGCTGACCTGGTATATCTCTCGGGAATCCCTTGCTAAACTAAAGCCTGCCTTAGCGGCTGCAATGCCTCCGGAACCAGACTCTGCGTCTTCATTTGAAACGCCGGTTTCTGAGGTGGAGTTCACTATTATTGGTGGTACCTGTGTTTACGATGGTCCCTTGACCCTCCAAAAAGGCTCACTAAAGGTGATCGTCGACGTGCAAGATCAGGACAAGGATAAATACGCGGTTGCCTTCTTGACCTTGGACCCGGATAAAGATCTTGCAGATCTCATGGCGGCAACAATTGGTGCGGATCCATCATGGGTAGATATAGTTTCCCTTCGCGAGATCAATCCGGGGGAAAATATGGAATACGATTTGGAAATGGGTGAAGGACCAGTTTATGTGGTCTGCTTCTCAAAGCCGCCTGACCTGACCATTGGCTCACTAGGACCTTTCAACATCGTCGAGTAGGCTAGAAAGTAAAGTTCAAACATTCAAGTTAGCAAGTCAACTGGTGATGTTACCACGCACCCCCGTGAATTCAATACGGGGGTGCATTTTTTCGCCTAGCAAAAGCAATGAACGGGAGGTGGAACACCTCTGCGGACCTTGGTCCGGCGAAGCGCAAGTCGAAGGCAACTCCGTGAGTGTTAGCCCTCTAGCCATATAGCTACATTGTGACCGGCCAGTAGAGCCATGGCTTACATTGGCGCCCATGCCGGTTAATACCATTTCGAACTAAGTTCTGAATCAGTGTTCGAAATAAGCTGGTCCTCGAGATACCTCGTCCTCGAATTATATCATCCTCGAAACAGATTCGTCCCCGATCGGCGCGTATCTTCGATACACAATAGGGCGGCCACTGCCTGCGTCTCTGGTGTCACCGCAGAAGCTTGATTCGGGTCGGAGATTGGGGCGAAGGCGAAAAACGTGGACGCGTCTCCAAGAGCAGTTACGAGGTAACCTGAAACGCCCAACACACACCCAAAGAGGGCGAACTCCATGTTGGTCACCCGGAGTGCCAAATACAAGGCCAGGACGAGGGCGACAGACAAAATGGCGATCGTCATCATCAGAATAGTGCTCAACCCGAGAGTCGCCCTGTTGTCGGTGAACCTCCACAACCCGTCGTGGACAAAAGGATCTACAAACCCGTATAATGGCATTTCGACTATCCAGATGATGAAAGCTAGGATACCGGCCAGCCCACCCCATCGCAGGACGCTCTTCTCATTCTCCATAGGTTCTCCTAATGTGATTTGGGTAAAACCCATTAATGTATTTTCATGGCAGTTCACCTGCGTAACAGCAACAAATTTTCCGTGATATTTTTTGCTGTTGCAGCTGCATCTCCCGGTACAATCAGGCTCTGGCTCGCAGCTGTTAATAGGAGAAATAGAACATGAATGGAATGGCATACGCTGTCATTGCTGCTGCCTGGCAAAATGATATATCGGCGGCATGGGTCGTCATTTCAATTTCTCTTAATCTGTTAGCTACGGTAATTATGTTCCATGGTTATTACGACATTTCCCTTTTTGTGCCCTTTTTCGATATATCTGTGAGCCTCGGCGATTTGTTCCAAGGGATAGCGTCTATCTATGACCGCTTTTATTTTGCCAGCCTCAATAAGCTCTTTGCCGAAAAGAAGATCTTTAGTCCTCGCGCTCGCTGGCCTTAAATCTGTCTGGGCAATGATCGCCCTTTTGCTGCCGAATATTGAAGTCCATAACATTTGAAGATAAATTGCCAGCGTTGGCACAGTTGATAGATAGACCCCTTTTTGCTTGAGCGAACCTTTACAAAGTGAAAACGAACTCTTGCCCACGGTGTCAAAAATAATGTCATAGGTCTGACCGCTTTTGGTAAAGTCGTCTTTGGTGTAATCTATGACCTTATCAGCTCCCAGAGATTTCACCATTTCTAAATTCGTGGTACTGCATACCCCGGTAACTTCTGCCCCAAAGAACTTGGCAAGCTGTACCGCAAAAGTACCTACCGCTCCAGAAGCGCCATAGATTAGGACTTTTTGTCCGCCCTGAATATTTCCTCTATCTCTAACGAAAACCAACGCGCATAATCCCATAAAAGGAATTGCGACGACTTCATCATAGCTCATGTTGGCCGGTCTTATTGCCAGCACCCCGTCTTCAGGCAAACACCTGTACTCGGCATGAGCACCAAAGCCGCTGCCGGTACGTCCAAAAACTTGGTCACCTTTCTTAAATCGTTTTACATCTTTACCTACTGCTTCGATTTCCCCGGCTACCGCCGTTACGAATCAGCAGATTCCCTGGAACTGTTTCAAGCTATCTATAAAGACCTGCGATTGTATGTTAACTTTTTCCAGCCGGTTCTGAAGCTGGTCCATAAAGAACGACGAGGCAGTAAAGTCCACAAACGCTATGACGAGGCTCAGATACCACATCAGAGAATTATCAAGTCGCCCGACGTGTCAGCCATAGACAAGATACGGCTTCAGCACACTTACTTGCAGCTCAATCCTGCCGCTCTTAAGAGGCAGATCGACGCCCGTCTGAAACGACTGAGGCGATTGACGCGGTAACATCAATTGTGACGCAACGAATGCCCGCTCGGTAACACTTTCTATTGACGCAATACGATGTCCTTGAATTCTAGGACATCATTAGGTGACACGTACTTGTCTTGGATGATCGCCTTCATGGTGTATTTTCGATCCGCCGCGGGTGTGGACATAGTATGCTTCTCTAGGGTGCGGATCTTATGCGAGCCGTTTCGGTTCGGCTAGGGATGACCGCGGGCTTGCCGTTTAAGCGTTCTCCGCTATCGGCGTCCTACACGGTGATGACTGTCTTTCCCTGGGTGTGTCCCTCTTCGACATAAGCGAGGGCCTCGGGGGTCTCGCTCAGCGGATATGTTCTGTCGATGACAGGTGTGACCTTGCCGGATTCCAGGAACTCCTTCAGAACAACCAGGTCCTCATTATTCGGGAACGATACGAAGAAGCGTATACTCTGGCTCAAGAACGGTGACCACATGAGCCCTCTGAATGTACGACCCATACCCAATAGCCAAGGACCGCCCCTACCACCGGCTAGTACAAGAGTCCCCTTGCGGGTGAGTGCGCGCCTGAGGTCTGACAGAGGACGGTTCCCGGCGATGTCGACTATCAGGTCATAGCGCTCGGCACCCTTGGTGAAGTCTTCTTGGGTGTAGTCAATGACATGGTCTGCGCCGATCGATCGGACCATGTCTACATTCCTCGTGCTGCATACACCGGTCACTTCAGCGCCGAAGGATTTTGCGATCTGTACTGCGAACGTTCCGACGCCTCCCGACGCACCAACGATCAAGACATTCTGCCCTGGTTGAATCTTTCCCGAATTGCGAAGACCATGGAGGGCGGCGAATCCAGAGGTAGGTACGGCCGCGGCTTGCTCAAACGTGGAGCCCGCCGGTTTCAACACGAACTTGTCCTCGCCAGCACACGCATACTCGGCGCAGGCGCCGTTGCATGTGCCGAATACCTCATCCCCTGGTTGAAACTGCTTTGCGTTCTTGCCTACAGCCTCAACGTGCCCTGCCACATCCGTTCCCGCGACATGGTTCCTTGGTTTGAGCAGCCCGATCGCCGGTCGCATGAGGTACGGCACGCCTCTCGCGACGCCCCAGTCACCTGCGTGGAGGGTAGCTGCGTGAACGCGTACCAGCACATCATCATCCTTGACCACCGGCTTGTCGATCTCCTTGGGTTCTAGAACGTCATTAGGTGCCCCGTACTTATATTTGACGATCGCCTTCATTTTTTTCCCTCCTGTCATAATTATGTGCTTTCGATTGTTCTGATTTTGGTTTATTGCTCGCGCGCAAAGGTCCGTATTTTGTTTATACAATCGCTTTCATGAGTCTCCTCCAAATTTACCTTGAATTGGTCATGTAGACCTATAGGGTCTTGCTTATCACCTTCCCGAAGTTACTGTCGGTTGTATCATTCAACTATTCACGGAATACGGAAGGGGAAATTTTCGAACTGCTCCGGAGTGAGCTCGAGGACGTTGTTTATGTACAGATTAGCAACGAGCCTTACAAAAATAATTACTGTAAACAATATAAAGCCCGTACCGTAGTCGATTACCCCAAAAAAGGTAAGCAATATAGGTAGCCAAAAGACAGCATTAAAGGCCAAAAAAACTATCCTATTGAGTGGGTCAGTGAACTCCAGTTTGCTTGAAACGTAGTTAGCTGAGTTTTTCCTTTGCCACGCGAACCGCATGGATGTATGGAGGTCGATAGATATTCAGTAAATTACGCCGAAAAACACAAGTCCGATAAAGCCTGCACGGGTCGACCAAAATGAAGTGGACAAAGCGGCGACAATATAAATCAGGCCGGGAAGTCCCACTACCAGTGTAAGGATATTATTCCAGCGTACGGTTAAGAATTCTTCCTTTGTCATCAAGCCCGTCCTTTCTGCAAATCGATTTACAGATACTGTTGCCTAATATTTCTATTAGGTTTTGTTGTTATGTTCCAAAGTTATGACTACATTTCCCTTTTTGTGTCCTGTTTCGACATAACTGTGAGCCTCGGCTATCTGCTCAATCGGATAGATTCTATCCATGACGGATCTTATCTTTCCTGCCTCAGCAAGCTCTTTTAGGAAGAGCAGATCCTTGTTTTTTTCGCTAGATGACCTCATACCTGGGGCCGTCATTGCTGCCTTTTTGCTTCCGAACATTTTAGTCCATAACATTTGAAGAAGATTCGCCGCTGCAGGGCCGGTAAAGATGTAGACCCCTCCTTGTTTTAGCGCGTCTTTACAACTTGAAAATGAACTCTTGGCGACGGCGTCAAAAATGATGTCATAGGTCTGGCCGGTTTTGGTAAAATCTTCCTTTGTGTAATCAATAACCTTATCGGCTCCCAGGGATTTCACCATTTCCAAATTTGTGGTACTACATACCCCGGTGACTTCCGTTCCAAAGTACGTGGCAAGCTGCACCCCAAAAGTGCCTACCGATCCAGACGCGCCATTGATAAGGACTTCCTGCCCGCTCTGAATTTTCCCCGCATCTCTAAGGAAATTTAATGCTCCGAATGCGCCATCACAGACGGCAGCGGCTTCACCATAGTTCATATTGGCCGGCTTTATTGCCAACGGCCCGTCTTCAGGCAAACATATGTACTCGGCATGAGCACCATATTGAGTACCGGTAGCTGCAAAAACTTGGTCACCTTCCTTGTATCGCTTCACATCTTTGCCAACTGCTTCAATTTCTCCGGCTAATTCGGTTCCCGGAATAGGATTTCTCGGCCTTGTGAGGCCAGTGAAAAATCTTGAAATAAATGGTTGACCCTTTCGAAATATTGGATCCGTTGCGTTTACTGTTGCCGCATATATCCTTATCAGAACTTCATTGTCCTTGGGAGTAGGTTTTTCTACCTCTTTGAGCTGAAGAACATCCGGTGGTCCGTATTTTGTGCATACAATCGCTTTCATGAGATTCCCTCCAAATATATTCTACTTCGGTCTTTTACTGTCAAATACTCAGGCACCAGTTTCTTTAGAAAGATATCCCTCCCTTACTCTATTTACCGAGTTGACGTTCGGGCGATCTAGCAACAATATTCTTGTCTTTTGTCAGGATTCAGGCGTTCACTTCATCGTATGTATCGTAGTCTTGCTATACCTCCTCCATACGTATCTGCTTGCGCGAGGAGCGCAGCCACATGAAGAAAGCAGCAATGACACCATCAATCGCTAAAACAACTAACGCAGTTGTCGCTGGAACCAAATCTCGCATGATAGGAAGATTGAACATGAAGGCGACAATGATGACTCGCGGAAACCACCAGACTACCAGGCGAAGCAATACCTTTTTGCGTCTGTTTCCCAAATCGAAGATTCTAAAGGTAAAGGGCACATCGGTGACCATTCCAAGCAATGCGAAGGGAAACCAATAGGCAAACCGAGGTATTATCTGGCTGACATTCTCTGGTTGATCGCTGAAAAGATAATAGAGCGCGAAAGCGACAGCACCAAACACAACGACTACGATCATAAGACAACCGCCCGCTGCTAGACCTGCCGGGACGCGCGGAAGTTTCAGGGCCCACCGAGATAAACGCTCGTATGGAGATTTCCATTGGTCCAATGAAGTTGGTGACTCGCTGCCAATCGTTCGGGACGGTTTGCCTGTCGATTCTATGATCTCAGGCATTTCTGTTTTCGGTTGCTTCTCATCCTCCCCCGGATCGGATATTGCCCAATTCTCCGCAAAGCTCATCGGGAAGGAGTACAGACAAAGAATGAGGAAATTACCAAAAATAAGACCGACATCAACTTTGGTTGCTGCAGCACCTGAAAGAGGAGCGTCATCTACAAGCGATATTTCATTGGCCACTGCAGCGGTCGGCACTTGGGTAGTCTTCTGAATAGGTAGCGCGAATTGAGATGCAAGCAAGATGCAAAGAGGCAGAAATACCATGGCCAAAAATCGCTCTATCAACACAGCACACACCTCCATAACCCGCTGACTTCCACATCGACTAATGATTGTAAGCGATTTCTCTTTAACAATGACTCGTTATGCCGAGATGGAACACTTGGTCAGGTGACAGTCGACCTCTCCAATACTGCTGCTCGCTGTTGGATGAAATCGAAAAGGCTAGGCTGTTCCGTGGCGCGGCACGAACGCGTCCGGTTCTTCCGACGCCGCGCTTGGGCTACTACGCAGCATGACGATTCCCAGCCATACGAACCACACGATTTGACCCAGCGCAAAAATGTAAATAAAAATCTCGGCGAGAGAAGGGACAACCGAGATGATGCCCGCAACACCGACCGCCATGCCAAGGTAGTTCAGCACCCTGGGAAGTTCTCCTGCCTGCAAAGCTGCCCAACTTATCAGTAGAATCCAAATGCCGCCTAAAACCTCATTACTGCCACCTAATCCTTCAATCACAGAGTCAATCGTCAACCAGACCGTCCCAGCCAGAGCCGGGTCTTTACCATAGAGATCGACGACATTTTCCATGCCGACGTTATAGATCATACCTGCAACAATGATCACGGCGGCCCAGATAAGCCCGAAGACGGTCGCTGTCTTCGCCAATGCAGGAGAGCTGGCCTTCAAGCGCTTGTAGAGCGCCAGCGCCAGGACAACCATAAAGATGCCCCATACCACATAGACAATTAGGTGCATTATGTACAAGAATGCCTGGTTGTCCGCCATTAGAGCCACCTGCTGGACAGGGTCGACAACACCAGAAACGTCCACTACGGTGAGAAAACCCACCATACCCACTATGTATGCTGCTGCCAAGTATAGTGCGGCAATGCCGCCCATCTTCTGTAAATTCTTCATCATTTACCTCCTTTTCTTGAACGATATTGATTAGTTACTGTTTGACATCTGAAAGCTGCAAGCGGACCGTTTTCAGCAATCTGCCTGGCCGGGTTCAACGCAAATGACCGAGATCAATGGCATGCCTAAATCACGCACTTTTTTTAGCAATCCGTGCAACGCGGCCTGATCGATCACCGGGCCGGTTAAAAGCGTGCTGCCGTCCTCTTCCAGTGTGATGGTCAGGCCCCCAAACCAGTCGGCCCACCGGTCAGCAAGGTGTCCCTTGATGCGAATTTCGTAAAGGCCGGGCTCGTAATGATCCTTAGCTGATGCCTGTTTCGTATTCATTCCTCGCCTCGTGCATTTTCCTTCAAATAGTTGAGTCTCCACCTTGGTGTATTCATTCTTGTCTATGACCAGAGAATACAGATAAACGTGGTGAGATGTCATCACCAAAGTTGGTGATTGATATGGTGATTCAATAATCCTGAGGAAGTGAGGGAATTAAAAAGCCCCGGCAAGTGGATTGCCAAACCTGCCAGGTCCGGGGTTGGTGTTTGTCGACTCGTTATAACAAGTCGAGTTCCTCAGCGCGTCGCACGGCCGCCCGACGGTTATGAACCCTAAGCTTGCTGTAAATGTTTTTGGTGTGGGTGCGCATCGTGTTCGGGGACACCATGAGTTCGTGGGCAATTTCCGGGCCGTTCAATTCGGTTCCAAGCAGCCTGAGCACTTCAAGTTCACGCTCGCTCAGTGGCTCGATCAATAGCTGAGTGACGGGCGTTGTAACTCCAGCCTTCCCAAAAGCTGCCCGTAATTGACTGACATAGCTCAGGGCGATACCATGTTTAGCGGCTTCATGCAACAGTGCCGCCATAGGTGGTCCTTCGTCCACAAAGATTCGGACGTAGCCCTCCGGCTCAGCCAGCATCAGGGCACGCTCCAGAGACACGAGAGCAGGAGGGATGTCGTCTTGTGCCTCGTGAGCGAGTGCCTGCAGAACCAGGATTTCGATGACGCTTCCCGTCCTCCCCCCCTCTTCCGCCGTTTTGAGGAGGCGTTCCAGTAGTCCCATTGCCTCGTGAATGAAGCTACCTTCCGGGTCACTTTTATACTGGGCAATGAGTACTCTGGCCAGGGTGATGTGCTCGAACTCGCGCAGGTAGCTGAGTGTGTCATCAACGGACAGGCCCTGCTCACGCGCCCAACGCTGGGCTTCAGCCAACCTGCCCTGCTTAACCCATACCCGCGTCTTTAACGCCG
>DASRZI010000580.1:0-4612 GCA_035686605.1 Candidatus Zixiibacteriota bacterium | reverse complement strand
AGAAATGGATGGGATAGATTGTGCTTGTATCCACTGTATATATGGCCTCGAGTGTGTTCATATCCCTTTCTTTGGTGGTACCGTACACAAACGGGCCAATGAAATTCCCTTCTTCATCAATCAGACGAGGGGGCGTAGGTGGGTGATAACCATATTTTTCAAAGCGGACTTCTTTTGGATAAGGGGCTACAAAATCGGCAAAGATAGCTGAGAGGTACAAGATAATAAGAACAACACCCCCGATCATGGCCAATTTATGGCGTCTGAACTTTTGCCACATCCTTTGCCATTGTGATGCCATATAGTATCGTTCTTCGGCGCTTAATTCTCCACGCCTTTCTTTTTCAGTAGCATCATCGCTTGAGCTGTCAAGTCTGCTTATGTTTTCTCGTTCAGACATCAATCAGGCTTCCCTACTGGCGAACCGGATGCGGGGATCCACAATGACCAACACCACATCGGAGATAAACGTGCCGATAACGGTAAGAATGACCAGAAAGAACAACAAGCTGGTTGCTAGATAAATATCCTCGGTTATGAGGGATTGATATAATAACGGCCCTGTGGTCGGCAGGTTTAGCACCATTTCAACAATCAGTCCTCCGGATACGATGTATGGTAATTCCCATCCTATCGTACTTGCGATGGGGTTAAGCGCCACCCGAACCGGGTCTTTAAAAATGAGTCTGGTTTCATGCAAACCTTTGGCACGGGCAGTGACAACGTACTGCTTACCCAATTCATCCAATAAACTGGCCCGTACGATGCGGATCAAACCTGCCGTGCCGGACAGTCCGATGATGAGAATGGGGAGGGGGAGATGCTTAAGCAGATCAATCACCTTCCCCGTGCTCCAGGGTGCGCGCATATATTCCGGGGAGAACAGCCCTCCAACGCCTAACCCTGCATTAAGGAAGATAAACATCAGAATCAGCGCAACCAAAAAGGCGGGCATCGCCATCCCCATAAAGCCGGTAAACATGAATAAATAATCCATTTTGGAATACTGGTGGGTGGCCGAATAGATGCCAATGGGAATCGCTACGATATATGTTAATAGTAAAGTGCTGATGGTAATGGCAGCGGTAAGACCAACCCGATCGCCAACCGCTTCGACCACGGATTGTTTCAGCCGAAAGGACCAGCCCCAATCCCCTTGCAGCACGTTCGCGGCCCAATGAAAATACTGCTCGTATACCGGTCTGTCCAGGCCAAACTGGTGCCTCAAGTTATCCAGTTTCGCCTGGTCAATATCTCGCCCCGATCGGGCATAGGCGGTAGCCAGACTGGTGACATAATCTCCGGCTGGAAGCTGGTTGATCATAAAACTGACCACACTGGTCAACCACACAATGAGAAGCATATATAAGAATCGGCGAAAGATATAACGATACATCGTTAGATTACTCCTCTATCATTAGAGCGGTCCAGCCATATTGACACTCGCGTCAGGCATGCACATCCAGAACTTCCACAAAACAGTCTATCCTTGGCTGCAACTTCGTCGATGACGGCAACCTACGGCTAAATCACTACTACAATCCTGTTCTGTCGTCGAGAATATGTGTTAGTACATAATAACTACGACAAGGATCTTTTTAAGTGCAGTCTAGTCCTGCCATACAGGCAGAACTAGACTGTTTTTGGTAACGTAAAACGTTACGCGCTATTCATTGATAAAGTAAGCCTCGAAGAAGTAATGATGCAAACCAGCGTTGCCGCCCTCCTCGCCTTCTGCATTCCCTAGCCTGTGACTTCTGATTTGGGTACTTGGTGGCGGGGTGACCGTTCCAAAGTACCAGAAATTCTCGACGTTCAGCTTGATGAGCTCGCCGATCTTTTCTCTGTACTCTGGTGTATCGGCTGCTGTGTCAAGCCATTCATAGGCCAACTGGTAAGCCCGTTTGATCTCATCTGGCGGTTCGATACCATCCACATCTTCTTGACTGCAGGACTGGTCGCGATCGCAGTCCAACCAAACACGCCACTGATAGGAAGACATCGGGCAGCAATCGGAAAAGCCCCAATGCCATGGAGGTATGAGCCGTAGCGGATATTCCCCACGCGCCTCGCCCTCGCCTCCGCCGTCCGAGTTGGAAGCGCCCCAACTCGTTTCGTTGGCCACAAAAGCTGTCTGCAAGGTCTCCTCCGGCACGAACTTGGGTTCCATATGCACACCGATCTCCTTCCAGTGAAGCGAGACCAGATCTAATAGATCCTCCGAGTAAGCCAGCCACTCGGTGGTGTATTCTCCAGTGAAGAAGAGCTCCTCGCCATCGGGGCGTAGACGATATTCATTGTTTTCATCCCACTCAAGTCCCATCTCGTCCAGCAGGGCGTTGGCCTGCTCTACATCGTATTCTGCATAGTGGGTACCCATCCAGTCCTCATAACCGGTCCAGATAGCCGTGACGGGTGCGGTCCACGGTTCACTAAGTCCGAAGAACAAATTCTCGTTAATCTCGTCCCGTTTGATGGCCAGCGAAAGTGCATGCCGGAAACGAATGTCGTTAAAGATCTCACGCAGTACCGGATCCGGATGGATATAGTTGAGGGCAAAGCCCATCGCGTGGGACTCTTCGGTCTTGGGGTACAAGTAGGTGTAGTAAGCCCCTGCCTCTTCATTTTCCTTCAGGGCCGGATAGTCTGTCAGAGAAATCCCGATGTGGTCGTTCCAGTCAACCTCTCCAGCCATGACCTTGAGCGGCGTTGTCGCGCTGGCGTCGGTGACATTGACAACCAGCAGCGTGTCGACGTAGGGCAACTGGTTGCCGGCCGTATCTATCCGCCAAAAGTAGGGGTTACGTTCCCACAGTACCGACTCGGGGCTTATTTCCTTGATGAGCCAGGGATGGATTTGGGGCGCAGTGGGGTCGCGATCATAGTTTTGGTCGTTTATTCCACCATGGAAATCTGCCGCCGCCTGCCATGACTCAAAGCCCTCCTCCTCAGCCAGAGCCTCAGCACCATCGTTGTACATGGGCATGTACTGCTTCAAAAAGTGCTCCGGTTTATACAGATCATAACCCTCTGCAAACACCTCGATCGCCCGCCAGTACGGCTCCGAAAAGGTATATTGCACGGTATAGTCATCGATCTTGTTAAAGCCCATAAGTACACCACCGGGCATCCAGGCACCAGAGATCTCAATAGTGAGCTCCTCATCCTGCATGACCTCGTACCCAAAAGCAAAGTCATCGGCATTAAAATCATCGCCGTCCGACCATTTCATGCCCTCGCGCAAATAGATCGTCAAGCTCATCCCTTTGTCTGCAAACTCCCAACCCTTTACCACGTTGGGGTGCCATGTCGGGGGATCTGACACCGATGAGTGTGCGAAGAACAAGGGCTGCTGGAAAGACTCTGTGAATGCCGAAAAGGCACCGGCACCTTCAAAGAAACCGAGTAGACGGATCTCGCCACCGAATTTACCGATGACCCTGGGGCGTGCCACGGCTGCATCACTCGGTATCCGTTCCTCCACTGAGGGTAGATCCATGTCCGCCAGCATTGGCGACTCGCCAAAACTGTCGATACTGTTACCCGTGGCGGCCTCATAATCCGCGATGGTGGCGTAAATGTTATTCTCATCTATTGGCGCCATGTCCTGGTCCGCAGCGGGTACCTCTGCCGGCTCTTCCGCGGGTTCTTCGTCTGGTGAAACTGGCTCCTTGGTTGGGGGTGGTTCAGTTGCCTGCCCGCAGGCTACTAAAAACGCAACTAACATAAACAGAATCAATATCTTTGTAAAGGTATTCATTTGTCTCTCCTCTGATTGTATACATTAGAAAATATCACAATTTTCACTTTTCTTTTCCTTACATCGCTAACCTCCTCTCGAAACACCAAGTTAAATATTTTTGCGAAATAATCTTGGCGCTTGAAGTATTATTTTTCATTGAGAAACTCAAGGCTGTTCGCCTTATTAAATTCCTTCTCAAATTCATTATTCTCCCATCAGGGAATTCCAGGTTGGAAAAATCTTTTCAATCATACAATCCTCAGTAATGGTGAAACATCCAATTTCTCACCATACCTCAAGATTACGAAAGAATTCAGGGACAATCACTTCTAGCCACACTTGACTCCCGCACTATCAGTTCACAATCCAAAAGAACCTTACATTTTGCGATTGGCTCTTCTCTGATGAGCGAGAGCAGCATATTGGCTGCTATTTTACCGATCTGGTGAGAGGGTTGCTTGATAACCGTCAGGGGAGGATCAGAAACGGCAGCCCAAGGGTGATCGTCAAATCCAACTAATGCGACATCATCTGGACAGCGCAGACACAATTCTTTCATTTCGATAAGCGCACCCAGGGATACTAAATTGTTATTCGAAAAGACAGCAGAAGGTTGATCCTCCTGGGACATCAGTTTCCGAAAGGCTTCGCGTCCCGCTGCAACGCTCAGCTCTGAAGGGATGATCCAATCCTGGTTGACCAGGATACTTGCTTCTTCAAGAGCCTGAAGGTAACCATCAAATCTCTCTCGCATCGTTGAAAGGCGATCGAAACCGGAGAGGATGCCGATCTTATGATGCCCGTTCGAGATCAGGTGTTTGATCCCCTGATAGGCGCCTTCTTTATTATTTGTTCCAACAAAACAACCTT
>DASRZI010000579.1:0-11882 GCA_035686605.1 Candidatus Zixiibacteriota bacterium | reverse complement strand
ATTGTATTTACTACATCTTGCAGATCTCGTGGGTTCGGGATGAGAGCCATGAGATGTTTTCCGATGATCGCTGTTGGTAGAACCGCCACATTCCCGAAGGCATGAAACATGGGCATCAGGAGCAAGGTCACATCATTCCAGTCATCCTTCAGTTCTCCGGACCAGGCGTGGATCTGCATCCCGCTTGTCAAGAGTGCCTTGTGGGTCATCAGGGCTGCTTTGGCCTTGCCCGTCGTACCGCCGGTAAACATGAGAAGGGCCGGATCATCCGCGAGTACGGGCTCAATTGGCTGGCGCCGGTCCCGACCATCTGTACTCTCAACACGCTTAAGTAGATCAGGCAGCCACTGGTCTCCCCGCTGAATCTTAACACGATGACCCTCTTTCTTCTCCCGGAAAAGGGTAAACAGTATCCTGGAAAGTGGTGGCAGATATTCCTTGACATTGGTGACGATCACCGTGTCTATACTCGTTTTAGGTTGAATCGCCTTGAGCTTGTCGTAGAAGAGCGTGATGACGACGGCCGTTGTGGCCCCCGTCTCCTTCAAACCATGCTCCAGTTCAGATTCGGTATACCGCGGATTGAGTGGGGTGACGATGGCGCCAGCTTTCCAAGCGCCCAATTCACAAATGATGAACTGAGGGCAGTTCGGCATCAGCAAAGCCAGCCGCTGCCCTTTTTTGAATCCCTGGTCGAAGAGGACTTTCGCGAAATTATCGCTCAAGCGATCCAGCTCAGCCCAAGTCATCCAAGATCCCTTGAAGTAGATCGCCGGATGATCGGGGCGTTGCCTTGCGTTGTCCGCTACCTCGTCAAAGAGTGTTTTATCGGGATAGGGATGCAGCGTGTGCGGGACTCCAGCATCGTAGAACTCTAACCAGGGCTTGTCTGTCATGAGTCACCTCGCTCTTTGATCAAAAGCCTACTGATGGACCCCGGAGATCGTCAACCAGAGACAGCATGGAAAATCAGTCTTTAGCTATCCCAGGTACTTTGCTCTCAATTGATCTTAGTCCGAAGATTCTCGAGAGGCAATAGAGAACTCCAGGATCCGCTTCGACTATACTATAGGGACCCCGATGTGCGATGGTGTGGCAGCTTTATGCGACTTTGTGCGAATCCTGGATCTTGGTCGAAGGAGATACTAGCCTGCAGTTATGGGGTTGCTCATCAACATAGACGAGCAGAAGTGACTTTTAAAGGGATATCTATTGGGCGAGCATCATGATCGTCATAGCCGCCAAGGTTCCAGCCGATGTGAGCCTCTCAGGATTCACACCTTTGGCAAATTCGTCAGGCAGATTGTTCTCGTCCGCCAAACGCCAGTTGAAGAGGAGAACAGGGAATCCCGCCTCATCGAATACCAGGTGATCGCTTTCGGCGATGAGATCGGTTAGAATGATCTCCTCGCCCAGGTGCCTAGCAGCCAACACGGCGTAATGCAATGGGAAACCATCCGAGTAGGCATTGCCCTGGATCCCAGCATAGAATCCTTCTCCTCCGCCAAGACCGTCAAGCTGGATCATCGATATAGTCTGGGACAAAGGAATAGTGGGAGTCATTATGTAGTTGAGCGATCCAAGCTGCCCAAATTCTTGAGCGCCCCATGCAGCAAACAGGATAGTTCGTTTAGGTTCATATCCAGAATCCTGCCACAAACGGATTAACTCCAGCATAGCGCCCACACCGCTAGCATTGTCATTGGCGCCACTATATCGCTGTCCCTCGATTACCTCGCATGTTGCTTCAGCCCCAGACCCAGCGGATGAATTTGAAGAGCAAATCTCTGAATCGGGATCATCACCGACATGATCATAGTGAGCGCCGACGATAATCAGCTCATTCGCCAAGTAAGGATCCGTGCCCGGCATTATGCCGAGGATATTGGCCGTCGGGGTCCTCTGTGGTTCTTCGAATTTCGCTCCAATTTCAGCGCCGAACTCCATCGGGATCACATCTTCAAGTTGGCTCAAATCCATATAGATATGTCCCCAATGCTCGAGAAAGCGCAGCGTCCCTTCACGGGTTAATTCCAGGACTGGGATTTCAGCCGTCGATTCGACGCTCAAAGGTTTTTTAAAATGAACATCCTCAATTTCGTTTTTGACGCCGAGGAGAAGCAATGCCTCTGCCCCCATCGAGACCGCTTCGTCTACTTGCTGCTCTACCGAATCAGAGGCGATGGCGACCATGATCTTGCCGGAGAGATCCGTCTCATCTGGCGGTGAATCGCCTATCCAGACCATTTCGCCAGAGACAGTTTCCGTTCCGGTAATAGTGGCTCGAGAGAAAAGCATATCCGCCCGAAGGTTATATGGTTGGGGGTCGCCATCAACCTGCAAATATGGCTGATGGGCCCATGCGGTCGTTGTTATGAAAAACGTCTGATAATAGGTCGTTCCTGAGATATCACCTGCTGGCTGCAAACCATACTCTCCAAACAATTCAGCAATGTAGTCGGCGGCCATATCGGCTCCGTCCGTTCCAGCCAATCTTCCGGCTAGTTCGGCGCTCGACAGGTAATCGACGTGATCCTGTGCGGTCTCTCCATCGAATTCATGGACAATCACGAGAGCATCCTCCGGTAAGTGACCTTCAACAAAGGAGGTTTCCCAGTTGCTCGTGAAGGATGAGACCGATTCGCCCAGGACAGACCGCATCGCCGGGTCCAAATCCGCTCCTGATCCCTGTTCACTCAGCAGCTCCTGAAGCGCATCCCAGCCATAGGTTTCGACAAGATAGCGGACGCTGTCCCATGCTTGAGCTCTGGCCAATCGATATGACTCATCGTTGCTCCGGGCATCATCGGGCATGGATTGCAGACCTGGGAGCGAGTCGCTATCTACGGCCTCGATTAAATTGGGGAGTGTGGCGGCTGCAGCCTGCAGTGCTGCGCCGTTGTCCAATGGATAAGTAAGATAGGTGCTGACTCCTTTCAACAGCCATTCAGAGTCGACGCCCTTCTGATAGAGCAGTTGGCGCGCCAACTGAATAGCCAGCTCAGAACTGTAGTCAGCCACGGTAGATACTGGGAGCAATCGCAAGCGAATGGCTGTTCCATCGCTAGAATAGCCACGAAGCCAGCTAGCTGATGGAAATGAGAGGGCCACTGACATTTGAAACTCGTCATTATCGGCCAATAGGTCAATATTTAAGGGTGCTGGGGAATCGATCCCAAGTTGTCCGGCAAGGTTAGCATACTTCGTTTCGGCATCGGCAAGCAGCTCGGAGGCAATCTGATCCTGGCCATCTGGATAGTGAATTGAGATGTTTGAACCAGCCAAGGTCGCCATCGATGGACCTGCCCATCGATAGCTATCGCCTTCCCTAACGAACATGGTAACGAGGTCGATACTTTCACTACCGCCACCCGTAAGTTGAAAATCGGTCGATACATCAGCCAGCACATCGCCATTTGGCAATAATGTTACTGGATGGGCGGACAGCGAAAACGAGTCCAGTGGATGTTGGAATAGATCGGCAAACCAATTCGTTTCGGAATTTACCAGGGCTATGTCGCTCGAATCGACGGTATCCAGAAATGCTTGCTGGTCATCCGAAATGACGGCATTACTCCTGGCCAATAAGAGCGCATCCAAATCCTGTTGGACTACGTCCAAACTGCTACGCCAGTACATTTGCCAGGCGGCTGAAAAGGCGGCGTTGTTCATCCCCAGGACGTTCTGCAAAGTCGCATCCTGGCTGATAGGATCATTGCACGATCCCTGGCGGCAAGCGCGACCGAGTTCTCTGATAATCCTCCCTAGACCGGCCCACCCCTCTGTCTTCACGAGGTAGTCGACGGCAGCCCATGCTCCGGCATCTCTTGTAGGAACTTCTTCCGCTGCCAGCGATCTGTGGAGAACAGCCAAATGCCGCTGATGGGTACCGGCTAGGTCCTCTTCCCCATTCAGAGCTGCTGGAAGACCGTGCCACAACCAAGGCGCCATATCTTCGGACAGGCCAGCATTGGCTAGCAGCAGTTGGGCGACGGCTGTAGAGAAACCTTCCGTCTGGCTAATGTTCTCGCGATGTACTATCTTGATAAGTTTCGGTCCGATCCAGGTTTGTTGATCCCCGGGCAGCGAGAGGGCCGTGCTCACGCGGATTGACGATGCATCCGGCATAAGCATGATGCTAGAGTCAGAGGTGACTGGAATGCCCAAGAGATGGGCAATATCCGCATATTGCTGGACTGCCTCGACACCGACTTCCCAAGGATTAGCCTCTACGTTTTTCGGGTAAGATACGGGGAAGGCCGGAAGACCGAATAATTCGCTTTCTCTATCGGGCGCTTCAGCCAAAACAAGGTTCGGACCTGCCCAAGTCCAGTCGGTTCCCTGGCGCGAGAACATCACAGGAAGATCGACCATTATCACCTGGTTGGTGGTTGCGTCCTCCGGATTGGGATATTGAACCCGTATGCGCACATCGCCTTCGGCCATCGCGCCATCGATCTCTAGGTTGTCGACGGTCATATCCACGACCGAAGGTGAATAGCTCAGCAGGTCTGCCAGCCAGGTCTCGTCATTATTGAGTTGGTCTTCTCTCGACGTGCCCAAGAATGCAGCCTGGTCGTTTTCCACAGCCGCACTAGCTCGAGCGGATAACATACCGCGAATTGCCGGCTCGCTCTCCACCAATTCAAGCAAGGTTATATCAGCCACCTTTGCGGCCCCCGTCAACTTCTCTTCCTCTATCACCTCAGATCGATCATTCGGTCTGTGATAGTGTGGGATGACCACATCTTCGCTCATCCAAATGAGCAAGCTAGCCGGAATACCGGCTTGCATGAAGGGAACATGGTCGCTGCGCCCGAGTTCGCTTATCTCTGATTCGATTCCCAACTCCTTGGCAACGGCTTGAAGCCGCATGGATAGCGGCATACTGCCATCAATGTTTAGTGTTTCACTGCCTGCCCCAACCATATCCATTTGGATCGAAGCCACCGTGTATTCAAGGGGATAACTTGGGTGGAACACGTAATTCGTGGAACCAATGAGTCCCCACTCTTCTGCATCCCAAGCCGCAAACAGCACGGTCCTGCGCGGTACATAGCCTTGTTCATGCCAGCTGCGGGCGATTTCCAACATGGCAGCCACACCTGAAGCGTTGTCATTTGCTCCCGGCCAATATGTACCGTCAGGCGACTGGCCCATGTGGTCGTAGTGTGCTCCAACAATGACAACCTCGTCCGAATATGACGGATCTCGTCCCGGCAGGACTCCCAGAATATTGCGCGCTTCCACCACCTCTGAACCCGAGGCAAAAACTTCCAGCTGGGCCGTTGTTTTAAACGGAAACGGTTCCGTATCTTCGTCCAATTGGCTGGCGTCGATACCGCTTTCGCGCAAAATATCGTCCGTTACATCAGGATAAACATAGAGGACCGGTATTGAGTTCGGGACCCATACCTCCATATGCCGGTATCCAAAATCAGCGGGACGCCGTTCTGGATCCGTTAAAAAAAGTAATCCCTCTGCGCCGTACTCTATGGCTCTCCGGCTCCTGGCCATTGATTCCTGACCACTGGTAGCAGCACGACAGAAAACGATCTTGCCGACCACATCCAACCCTTGAAAATCTTCGGGCTGGCATTCGTTTACCCAAAAGATTTCGCCGCTGCCATTTCCCCCTCCAGCATATCCATAAATAAACGGTGCGTAATCTTCATATAACTCGTAACCATCCAACATCGAACCGTCGGGCTGGACGATCGCCAATTCCGGAGAGTCTAGCAGCAGGGTATAGGTCAGAGGAAAGGGCTGAAAGAACGTGCCATCATATCCACCGGGTTGCAGCCCGTATTCGTCCATCTTGCCCGCGATATAATCGCCCGCGTCTCTGGCGCCAGGAGAACCGGCAAGACGGCCAGAATATTCCCTTCCAGAAAGAGCATCGATATGCTCCATTGCCCGTGAGTAATCAAACAAATCGGCGAGGGCGCGCATATCGCCGCTCGAGACGATTGAGCCAGGACTGTAGGTGACCGGCTGAACATTTGGCATGAAAGCCACGATCTCTGACTGCTGCTCTGCTGCTTCCGTTTCACCTTCTGGCGCGGTGGCAGAATCAACCACGGTTCCATCATTCCCACCTTCGACGACTTCGCTAAACGGATCGACATAGACATCAGAGGATAATCTAGAGTTCCAGCGAATTAGCCCCACCGCCCAGACGAGAAGACCAATCCAAACGATGGCTAGGAGAACTAGCGGGGGTATCGCTGACAACCAGCCCCTTACTCGGGCCAATCCGGGTATTGGACGGGGTTCAGAGGTTCTGGTTCCTCGCTGAAGCGGCTGGCGTTGGCCATAAGTAAGTGTGCGCCATAACCATTCCATAGGACCGAAACGATATCTTTTTAACCACCATGCGCTGAATCGAATCTGGGACGCGTAAACCAAAATAGTCAGGATTAATCCCACGGATGGCCCGATTTGACCATATAAGGCCAGCCCATAGCCATAGAAAATGAGGGTCAGCACAAGCGACTGGATCAGGTAATTGGTGAGGGCCATCCGGCCAACCGGCGCGAGGGCCCCCAGTCTTTTTCGCCAGGCGTCCCTCTGAGTCAGCAAGGTGATCGTCGAGACGTAGAAGAGCATCAAAGCTGGGGCTCCAATCGTTCTGGTGGACACTCTTACAAAGCGCTGCCACTCTGGAGAAACCAGGTCTGGTCTTACGGTTACCAAGACTGAGGCTCCGCCGAAAAGCAATCCCAACACAAGTCCGACCACCAGGGTCCGCCGGAACGTTGATATGTTTTTGGAGATATCGGCAAAATACCCCCTCTTTCCGGCGTAGAAGCCCAACAAGAACATGGAGAATACATTGCCAATCCAGTAGATGAACCAGGTTTGCCCGCCGACAAATTCTTGAAGACGCCGCTCAGTGATTTCCCCATAGGTGCCGCTGAAATAGACGGAGTCATCTTGTTGGCCAAATGTTCGCAGGAACGAACCCAGCTCGGCATAGCCATTCCTGAAGCCATCCATTGTCTCCCCAGGTAGGTTTACAATGATGGGCATCAGGAGGAGAAGAGCTATGGCTATGAGCAAAGTTTTCTGAGAAGCGTTACGGAATAGTAGGAGCAGCAGGCCGAGAATGGCATAAACAGTGAGGATGTCTCCTGTCCAGATAAAGATTCCGTGCAGTATTCCGATTACCAGGAGAACAAGCATCCTGCGTACATAGAGAGGAACAATGTTTATTCCCTTGGAGACCGCTCTCGACATTTGGATCCACATCCCCCATCCAAAAAGAAATGAGAAGAGGGAGTAGAACTTTGCCTGTGCAAGTAGGAGGATCAAGATGATGACTATCCGGTTCAATCCTGAATAGCTCTGCGGGTTGAGATCCATCCCTGCAAAACCATACATGTTAACCAGGAGAATTCCGAAGATGGCAAATCCACGCAGAATATCGACAACCTCGATCCTGTCCTGGAATGGAACAGGCTTGGCATGCCGGTCTAAGCCGTTCTGGGCGTTCTCGATGGTGGTCTGTTGATATTCGCTCATCGCTGTTTCAGAGTCGTCGCTAAAATGTACCAATAATCCTCGGTGGCGGTTTAAGAAATGTCGAAAAGGAAGCTGCTTCCAAAGTAGATAAGACCAGTGTCGTGATCTGGTTGTAAAGGCGTCATCACAAACAGTCATCCTCATCATTCGAAAGGTGCTATTCGCTAGCCAAGCTACGGCGGCTGTTCTCCTATCCGCTCAGCTGGAACCCAACCTTCGAAAGAACCGGTTCTAACTCGAGCCCATGGAACGGCAGCGTCGCCTAATATGTCGGTAACAAACACCTGCTGGCCTAAATCCAGAATAGTTACAATGTATGAAGTAGGATCGGGGTGTTCGCGCAAATAGATCACACTGTTTAAGCCAACGATATAGGCGCTGTATCCCGCTTCCTCTTTGGCTTTCTCTTCTCGCGCGAGGTAAACAGTCGCCACGACGAGGAACACGCCGACGATGCTGGTAAATACCCATAATCTGCGAACAGTTTTGGTTGACATTAGTATCGCGATTGTCTGACAACTTGTGTTAATACGTGAGAAATAATTTGGCCAATAGACTGCAATTTATCAGGTTCGACCCGCTCAATCGTATCGTCCTTGGGTGCTGCTTCTGGATCTTCCCAAAAAATGGATAGCCAGGCGCTCTGGGGGGAATTCCATCGTTCCATCGTCGGCACGAGGTCTCCTGGGTCTGGATTAACCGTTATGCCTGTGACAGTCGCGGATTCCTCCAGCAGCTCTACCAGGCGGCTATTTGACCGGGGGTGGACCAGCAGTGTTTCACCACCAGCACCGACATAATCCAACTGGACCACAACTCGCGGCGCCAGGCGCGTCCGGGTTGCATTCGCCGGAAGGTGCCGGATGGAACGTTCGTCCGCAAGGAACTCATTCACCCCTGTATTTTCCAGGCTACCACCCCCCCATGCTATAAAGAGCACTGACCGCCTCGGGTCTAATTCCTCTTGCTGCCACAGACGAGCCACCTCCAGCATGATGCTCACTCCAGCCGCGTTATGGTTGGCTGCTTCATAAATGGACCCATCGGGATCGACTCCCAGTCCGTCATAGTTCGCGATTACGACTACTAGTTCATTTGAGATAGTAAAATCTGAACCGAGGATATGGCCAAGTACGACAGGCGTTGTGGTCTGCTCGGCGGGACCGAGATCAACATTCATCCTCACGCGAGCGTCCAGGTCTATCGCCTTCCAGCCCGGACCACTCTGGCTAATACCTGCCTTACCTGCAGACAAATCGGCGAAATTCAATCCAGCTTGGGCAACTATTGACTGGGCGACCTCGCGTCTGATGCGCATGATTGGAATGGTTGGCTTCTGCAAATAGAGCCGGTCATCATACGCCAACTGAACCTCGGATCGCACCGCATCTTGCTCGTCTCCGGTAATCCAAAGAACACCTCTGGCACCACGAATGAGTGTCTCGGTAGCGAAATTAGTTGGTGCATTCCCCTGTACAAGAAGAATAATGCGATCAGTAAGGTCAAGTCCCCGGAATGTCTCCCACGAATAGACGGCTTCATCCCCAGAGAACGATAGATAAGTGATGGGAAACTCTGCGCTGCCGCTCCCACCATGATCCTCGATCACAAATCCGAAATCATTTTGGTGGACGAAGGATTCGATTTCCTGGCCATCACCGCTGATGATCGCCAGCTCCGGCTGGGATACAGGTCGAACTATCCGGTTTTCCATGGGGTAAATGTATTCAGATTGGCGCCAGCCTGGATTCAAGCCATATTGCTCGAATTTTTCAGCAATATAAGCAGCAGCCTCTTGGGCGCCTTCTTGCCCAGCTCCTCGCCCCTCCATCTCGGACAGGGCCTGAGCGTACCCATATGCCGAGTCAGCATCGAAGGCTTCGGCTACTCTGGCTAACCAGGGAGCGGGTCCCGTATTGTTAATGATAAATACCGTGGCGATGGTGATCGCTATGACGACCACGAGCATGCGCTTTCGCAGCAGGAAGTTGGTGCTGACATGGTGGGTTTCGATGAATCTCCGCAGCCCTTCGCCGAGAGCTGTGAAGCCCACTACGGCGATGAAGAAGGCGGCTGCCGGAGGATAGACAATAAATGGTTTCGCTCGCAGCCATCGATAACCTTCGGCTAACATTGCGCCCCATTCGGGAACTTCAGATAAGGTTACGATCTGGGTACCGGTTAATTCATCTCCGATGGAGATATGACTCCCTCCGCCGATATAAACCCCAACAAACCCCAATTCCCCAAATAACAGCAGAACTGCGGCGACTTCCAGGAAGGTGATCACGAGCAGCGTCGGCAGCAGGTTTGGCAGCACATGGCGAACGGCTATGGCGATGTTGGTGGCTCCAACTGACCGGGCGCCTTCAATAAACGAGCGTTTGCGAAGAACTAGAAATTCACCCCGAATATACTGGGCGATCTCAGTCCATCCGATCAGCGTTAGGGCAACGATAAAGACGGGAAGCCCACGACGAATATCAAGCGCATAGATGAGGATCATTCCGATGATCAGGGCGGGAACCGCGGCGATAACCCCGATAGCTCCCATGATGCTCCGATCCCCCAAGGAGCCTTCATTCCAACCAGCAAAGGCCCCGAAGACGACGCCAAGAATGATTCGGGCCATGGCAATGAAGGCGGCGGCGATGAGGGTATTTCGGGCTCCGTATAGAAGCATGCTGAGGATGTCATTGCCGTACTCGTCCGTACCCAAGGGATACTCTTGCGAGGGCTCTAATGGCGGGCTGATCCACTCTCCGGTTTCAGAGTCCAAATGGGGTTGAATGTGTTTGCTGGCGATATAGGGGTTGCTAGTAGCCCAGACCGGGCCAAATAAAACAACGAGAAAAAGAACAAGAACAATCACGCCGCCAAAGATCATTGGCAGATTGAAAAACGCTCGCATGAATCGTAAACCACCTCGCCGCCCGGTTGGACTTTCCAAGGATCCTGAATCGCCCTTCTCTTGGGACAAGCTCGGCATCTTATCCAGCCGGGCTCTGGGATAGAGCAGCATGCTCATGAAACGTCTAGCCGCTTTCATTGGCCTCCCTAATTCTAGGATCTACGAACCAGTAGGCGACGTCCAGAAATAGATTCAGTACCAGGAATGTCAAGCCTAGGGCCAGGGCGAGGGTCACTACCAGGATGGTTTGCCTGCCATTGATGGCCTCGAGCATGAGCAGGCCAATTCCAGGCCATAAGAAGAAGAATTCGACAACTGGCAGAGCTACAAGAGCGAAACGCAGCGACACGCCTATGGCTGTCAATACGGGGACGGCGATGTTGGGGACGGCGTGGATATTGATGACGGTTCTGTTTCTGAGACCCTTTGCACGGGCTGTGCGGATATAGTCCTCATCCATTGTGCCGCGCAGTGACAGGAAGGAAGCCCGAGTTAGATATGCTAAAGGTCGGGCAGCCAGAACAAGAACTGGAAGCAGCATGTGCTTGTAGTCCCATCCGAAGCCTGCGACTTTGACCAGCTGCCTTCCAGTGTAGCGAACGTAATAGAGCTCTCCAGTGCGAAGAAGCAGGGCGGCGAAGAAGGCGGGTACGGAAATACCTACGATAGTAAGGGCCAAGACTGGCAGAGTTACGGACTTGCTCTTTGACAGAGCTGCCAGGGCGCCCAGCGGCAATCCGATGACGATAGCTAGAGCAAGGGCCGTTAGAAGCAAGCCCATACTATTGATATAGGTTTGCTTGAGGACATCAAGAATGGGCTCTGAACCGGCGCTTGTCCGGGCGAATCCGAGGTCACCCTGAGTTATCCGCTGCAAGTATGCCCGGGTATCCTGCAGGGCTATCCTGCTGTTCAAAACAAGATCATAGCTCGGTTCCGGCACTTCTGAGTTGCGGATCATCCGCATGCCGAGATTGACAAAGAACACGATCAGCAGGCAAACCAGGAGGATGAAGAACAGTCGGCGGCTGATGAGTTGGAGCATTTTATCCCATGCCGGATACGCTACGCTGATTGGCCGATAGTCTGATCCGTACGGTTCGGCCGACCCTTATCCTAAATGATGACCAGTGGGAGTTTGCCGTTGAAGTAGATATACGCCCTTCGCTTTCTCCCAAGATACTCGGAAACCTACCTGTCAGAAGATTATAGGCAGGTGTAATTTGAGTGTCAAACCAGTGTCATTTTGGGGTAATGGCCCTGGTATCTGTGGAATTCGTAAATCGGACTGAAGATGTAAGTATTAGCTTATGACAGAAGCCAACCTCTCGTAGGTATCGATCCGGCCTTCGACAACTTTCAGACTGGATTCCCAAAACGTCTTTTGGGTGATGTCGATCCCGAAGCGGGCCGCTAGATCAGCCGCCGAATACTCGCCTGAATCACA
>DASRZI010000578.1:0-6590 GCA_035686605.1 Candidatus Zixiibacteriota bacterium | reverse complement strand
TGCTGAATATCACGAAGTTCCATGCCACCGCTAAGTTTATGGGACGCAAAACTGTGCCGCAACGTATGTGGAGTTACCCGATCAGACAGATTCGCTTCGCTAGCGTAGGCTTTTATGATCAACCACAGACCCTGTCGAGTGAGTTGGCTTCCTCTATGATTAAGAAATAGCGCGGTTTCTTCCTTATACTTTACGAGATGGGGTCTTCCGTTCTCGAGATAATCAGCCAGAATCCTTTGGGTTTCTGCATCAAGTGGTAAATCACGCACGCTGCTATCTTTTCCTGCGCAATGAAGCATTCCATCTTCGAGGGCGACATCTGTAACTTTCAAAGATACAGCTTCGCTTACCCTCATTCCGGTAGCATATAGTAGTTGGAGCAGGGCAGTATCGCGCAAACCTTTTGGTGTGTGCTTTCGTGTGGGCGCCGCAAGCAACCGCTCGACATCATCTGAAGCTAGTATCTTTGGGAGACGCTTCTTCACCTTAGGAGAGTCTAGATCAGTGGTCGGATCCTGGGATATTAGACTGCGGGCCAGCATGAAGTGGAAGAAGGACTTGATGGCCGCGACCTTTCTAGCGACAGAAGAAGCAGTATAAGCCTTATCCTGCAGGACATCGACATATTCACTGACCATTTGGGGAGTGACAGCTTGCCAGCTATCGATATTGGGGTATGTCAAACGCAGCCACTTTAGGAACTGTCCGAGATCATTTCGGTAGGCAGCAGTGGTATTTTCAGAATAGCTGCGTTCGTTCGTTAAAAATTCAAGAAAAGAAGATAGCTGGTCTTCCATCAACTGTTTCTCCTATGAACTGGCTTACAGGAGGAAACAGATTGCGTATAGCGAACAACCACGACAAACTGTTAACTCGTTATGTCAGCATCGCACGCAGGCATTATAACATTACTTTTCATAAGATCAACCCACATAGACATAAAATTACCATGAAAGCGGACCGTTGTCCTATAATGCTAAGGTCTTCTCGGTGAGCGAGAAGGGCTAGAACGATGCGAAAAGTGTGAATATCGACTCAAAACGATTACTATCCGAAAATAGAGGAAGACTGACAGTGGAACTCAATGGGTGGTGTGGTATCATCTGTGCCCGATTTCTTATCGTATGATTTCTGAGTGTTTTTGGAGGCACCATGCAGTCGAAGCGACGTATTCTCATAGCCGGCGCTGCCGGACGTGATTTCCACGACTTCAATACTTTCTTTAGAGGAAACGAGGATTTTCAAGTTATAGTTTTCACAGCGACGCAGATTCCCAATATAGATGGACGTCTTTATCCGCCCGAATTGTCAGGCCCGCAGTATCCTCAAGGCATTCCCATACATCCGGAATCCGATCTGGTTGAGCTGATCGAAAAGGAGAACATCGACGAAGTGGTTTTCTCCTACTCGGATGTGTCTCATGAGCACGTCATGCATCTGGCATCGAAAACATTGGCGGCTGGAGCGGACTTTAGATTTCTTGGTCCTCGAAGGATGATGCTTGAATCTTCGAAACCTGTTGTTGCCGTTTGTGCTGTTCGAACAGGAAGCGGAAAGAGCCAGACCTCCCGCCGCGTTCTCGGGGTGCTGAGAGAGCTTGGGTTCAGAAATGTCGTCGCAGTCCGGCATCCGATGCCCTATGGCGACCTTGCGAAACAAGCCGTACAGCGGTTCGCAAGCCAAGACGATCTTGAGAAACACGAATGCACCATTGAGGAACGAGAGGAATACGAACCATATATCGAGATGGGCGCAGTTGTGTATGCTGGTGTTGACTACGGACGTATTCTAAAAGAGGTTGAGAAGGAGGCAGACGCAATCATCTGGGATGGTGGTAACAATGATCTACCGTTTTATAAGCCAGATGTCCATATTGTGGTTGCTGATCCGCTCCGCGCCGGGCATGAGCTGCGGTACCACCCTGGAGAGACAAACCTGCGCATGGCCGATGTTATCGTCATTAATAAGATTGATACAGCCGGATACGAACAGATAGTTAAGGTTCAAGACAGTGTGAGATTGGCCAATGACAAGGCATCGATTGTTCGAGCAGCTTCACCAATAATGGTTGACGATCCCAAAATGATCAAAGGTAAGCGGGTTGTTGTTGTAGAAGATGGGCCAACCCTGACTCACGGGGAAATGGAATTTGGAGCAGGGGTAGTCGCCGCGAAGTACTTTGGTGCAGCTGAAATTGTAGACCCCAGACCCTACGCTGTTGGGTCAATTGCTAAAACATATGAGAAATATCCAAATGCCGGGCAAGTGTTACCCGCGATGGGCTATGGAGAGGAGCAAGTAGCAGAGCTTGAGCAGACGATTAATCAAATACCTGCTGATCTGGTGCTCATTGCTACGCCGATAGATCTTGGGAGGCTCGTCAAAATCAAACTGCCTTCCCAACGCGTTCGCTACAGCTTGCAAGAGATTGGATCACCAACTCTCTACGATGTCATCTCGGCAAAGATCAGTAGCGATTGATGAAGGAAGGGTAGTAGAAAGCCGTCAAGGCGCCGCCGTAGGATTCGGGGTCGAGATTGGTAAAGGCTGCTGAACGGAAGTTGGTTCGGCGGGTGGGGGAATTAGAGTAGCTGTAGTTGCCGGTGGCATTGCCGGTGGTATTACCGGCGGTATGGTCGAAACTGGAACTGGAGTTCCCTCTGTTGAAGCCTGGCTGGCGTGTGCAAAATTGACCTGCCAGATGGGTGATTCTGCGATCACGATTCCTTGATTGCTATCTTCAAGCTTAATCTGCCAGGTGTAAGAACCTGGCGTTATGGCCAGGGTTGAAGCACTGGCACTCAGTTGATACTGTCCACTATCCTGGAACTGCCTCAAAACACCAGCTTGGAAGGTCCTACCTCCGGAGCTGAGATATAGGGCGAATCGCTGGCCGTCGATTACACTGCCATTCCAGGACCAAGAGAAGATCAGCTTTGCGCCGTCAGCCAGTATGAACTCACTGGACTGGGGGGGACCGAGCAGCAATAGTTGGGGAGCTGCTTGCTCCGCGATTGGCGCTTGTGGTGGCGGGGCGCCGACGACTGGTAGATTTAGTGAGGCGAACTCAGCCGTCCAATACCATACATTAGGCGAACTGAAATTGACCGAATAGCCGACACCGACCTCTGAGACGGCTGGATTTAGAATGATTGCCCGGTGAGAAGTACTAGTTAACCAAAAACGCACCGGCTCAATCGAATCGGACATCCCCCAGGCGGTTGCCTCACCACCGTAGCCACCATTATATCCTGCGAGTTGAAGGCGATAAGCGGGAGAGGAGCCATCGGACCCCGTATGGGACGCGAATCCATGGGTCGCCATGTCATCTGCATGGCCCTGTGCGGCGACGCTTAAGGTGTACACGTAGGCAAGCGGCCGCAAGTTAAACAATCGCCTGGCCTCGTTAATATAGACAAACAATTCTTCGGCGGGTGTCGTTCCCGGGGCAAATTCTGCAGGTAATAATTCTGGCTGCGGACCCAGTCCAATATTGATCGTCCCATCTGCACTGCCTGTTATTGAGCCGGGAATGCCGGGGATATCCGAACTGCTCCATCGGGCTAAATAGGGCAAATAGGTACGCAGGGTGCCATGTCCGATGCGGATCCATCTAGAAACGCTCGTCTCCCCGAAGTCGTTGCTTGCGGTGACAGTCAGCACATAATCGCCAGGTCGCCAGTAAATGTGGTTTACGTCCGGGCTCCGGTATTGGCGCCCATCCCCCATGTCCCAAGTGATCACGGTCGTTGATTTCTCGGTGAGTACTTGTCCATAAACGATATTGCCGGCCTCCTCAAACTCTGCAACGAGAAGCTCGAAAGCAGGAGGCGCGCCTATTTCTACGAATGAACTAGTTTCATTGCGGCCAAAAGCGTTGTCGACACTTAAGTTCACCCGGTAAACTCCCGCTGCGGAATACCGGTGCTGGGGATTCTTTTCGTTTGAAACTGTTCCATCACCGAAATCCCAACTGTAACGCAGTGGGAGCTCGCCACCGCTCTGGTTAATGAATTCGATCGATGAGCCAGCTACAGTCGAATAGTCTTCAATCGCGAAGCTCGCGTTTGGTTGAGCAAACACTTCAATCTGGCTGCTAACCTGAATCGTGCCCAGTGGATTGGTAATCTGAAGGGTGACCACATGGGGGCCTGGTGATGGAAAGACTACTACTGGATCGTTTGCCGCCACCACGCGTCCATCGTCTAGACTCCAAAGTTGGGTCGCCGGACCTGAACCACTCGCGTTGGCTATGAGTCTAATTGGCTGCCCAACGGCGACTTGGGGTGGATCAAACATGATGTAGGCCTGGGGCAGCGCGCCTATCCACATGCTGGTTTTTTGGCTCCACTCCTTGCCATTATTGCGAACAACAGCGGTAATACTCTGTTCTATTTCATTTAACTGGGCAGTGCTGATTGATAACCAGATTTCAATTTGAGAGGTCCCGCCAAGAGGCTCCAAATAAGGTTGCCAGTTCAGACCACCTGTCTGGTAATTGTAATTTGTGCCTGTTGGAATCGTCGTTATATCCGGCACCACCTGCTCTGGCAGCAGTATTGTCACGTCAGGCATGGATGTAACCAGGCCATCATTCCGCATCAAGAGGATCAGGGATACTTTCTCGCCAGGCGTGCTTGCCCAAGGTGAAATCGTCATTTCGATCGAGAGTGGGTTATCGGCTCCAATCGTATCCTGCGCAGAGAACGCGGTATCGGAGGTACCGAGGATCGCCGCCACAAAGAGGACGGTGAGTACCAGGATCATCGTACGCCTGAGATTAGCGTTTAACCCGTCTTTCACTGCCATTACCGGCAGTTTACCAGAGAAGCTAGAGGGTCACAAGAGTTGACATATCTAGCACATCGATTGTTAACCCAGGCCTCGAAAGCGATGGTTGTCACCTGATGTCCTTTCTCGTGGAGCATCCTGGATCAATCCCTTTGCTATGAATCCATGATCGATCATCAATTGGACCAGATCTTGTATTTCGTATTCATTTCGCGGAGAAAGTTGAACTTGGTCGAAGAAGTGCTTGATTTCCGGTGGAACGATGTAGATTAGTGTAGCACCAAGCTGGTCTGATTCAACATCTACGGTAGGCTTTTCAACTATTTTGATAATTTCGCCTTTCTCATTCAGATGGACAGTCGACCGGTACTTTACTTCGGCCTTTGGAATTTCCTTCAGACTGATAGCCAGGTCAGCGATATCTGCCTGGTAATGTTGCTTGAGATCTAAGAGGTAGGACATCGGAAGGGCGTAATCAGCCGCTAGCACAAAGCATGGTTCGACTAATTGGTCTGCTGCCACTTTCAAGGCATCCGCGGTGCCGAGAGTATTTCTCTGGAACTCAAAATGGACGGCCATATTCCATTTCGATCCATCGCCAACAAAATCCATGATCTGCTCTGCCAGATGACTAACCACGATGGTTGTTTGATGAACCCTGGCAGCATTTAACGCTAGGAGAATTGTCTCCAACATGGGGCGACCGGCTACTTTTAACAGAGGTTTTGGCGTCTCTAGAGTGTTCGGCTCAAGACGCCTCCCTTTGCCGGCAGCGAGGATAATCGCTCGGGTTGGATAGTCGTTGGCTCTTCGTATGGTTCCAGACAAGCCCGCCGTCCTAGTTTTGGCCATGATTACGTGTCACTAGATACCTTCGATGCTCTCGATGTCAAAGCAATCAAGGCCAAGCATTTTTCATACCTAAGATTCACAATCGCAAAGTTGTCCCGAGAGAGCAGAAATGTGGGATGATCTTTGTCTTTGATTATAGCCCGAACCGAGATATAAATAATTTACTTACTCAGCCCGAGGAATGAAGGCTATGAATGCGAAAAAGAATCGTCGAGGCCAGTCGGGGATTACGAAACACCCTGGAGGTCTGCTAAACAGCAATGATGAACACATTGAAGTCAACTATTACCATACAGGTGACATCAATGTTCACATTCCTGTTTATCTTTCACCTTCGGCGTCGGTAGTAGGAAATATCACCGCGCCTGTAGTTGTCGTCGCCGGCAAAATGTTTGGTGTCATCGCGGCGGATACGGTAGCTGTTGAGACGGGAGGACAACTCTGGGGAGATATCTATACGTCTGAGTATCATCTACAACCCGGAGCGAAGTGTTATGGATGGATAATCTCACTCGACCTGGGAACTGTTGAGCTGCTTCGTTCTGGAGATCTCTCTCGTGATGATGTAACCGCTGCTGGCGAGCGACCGATTCCCGTTGATTTTGCTAAGGAACATGCGATAGGCAAGAACCATCTGCCGATCAATCCAGAACAGTACCTATTTGTTCTTCGGCATTTGCAGACTGAGCTGGCGGCTGCCCGAATGGCAAGAATCGAAATTGAGATAGCATTTGAGGATAGACTTGCCGAGGTTAAAAACCAGAGCGAATTCCGCGAACAGTTAGTGAAAGAAATGAGGCGTTCTTCATGGCTTAACCAGGAAAACGATGAAGCGAGGGGAGGAAGTGAACCGGTTGTCGCCGAGCAGATCCCTACAGATACTGTCACTTTGCAGGAGTACGAGCGGCTAGAAAGCGAGGCACAGCAGTACAAAGATAAAGCCGAGT
>DASRZI010000577.1:0-5551 GCA_035686605.1 Candidatus Zixiibacteriota bacterium | reverse complement strand
ACAGGGGAACGGCCCGGCGTGGGCTGGACTTTGAAGGGGCCCTAAGGAACCGGATGGGAACGGTAGAGGTAGAAGACCAGGTAGATGGCGTATCCTGGCTTGTGGATCGGGGGCTGGCCCAACGCGATAGAGTTGGCATCTATGGTTGGAGTTATGGCGGTTATATGGCCTGTATGGGCCTGGCCAAAGCGCCACAGGTGTTCAAGGCCGCTGTCGCCGGGGCGCCGGTTACCAACTGGGATGGATACGATACTCACTACACGGAACGCTACATGGGGACGCCAGAGGGTAATCCTGAAGGCTACCGTGATGGAAGCGTTATGGCGCACGTAGACCAGATCCAGGGAAGCCTTATGATTATTCATGGTCTGATCGACGAGAATGTTCACTTCAGGCACACGGCCAGGCTGATCAATGCCCTCATCGCCGCAGGCAAGTCCTACGACCTGCTGCTTTTTCCGGATGCCAGGCACGGGCCTCGTAAGAAAGCCGACCGCCTGTATATGGAGGAGCGAATTCGAGACTTCTTTTTACAGAACCTCTAGCGGCGCCCTCCCTACCAATCGACAGCAGGCTGCATCACTCGCCGTGTTCTGGCTGTTCTTGCTTCATGCATTTCTGCACGCCACTCGCTGTTTGGTATATTTGTCGACGACCTTGTGGTTTTTACCAGGGCTTGACCTCCTAAAAAAGCGGCGGCGGTTTGTGCCATTTGGAACAATGTTGACAGGGGCGTGTAGTTTTCATTAGACTGTCTGGGCAATGGACTCCACTGGTGTGGGCAGAACCGTGGAGTCCGCATTAGTTCAGGAGGCTGCGCTTAGGCGCTTAGCTCTGGGCCTGACCCGCATCTCATGGTGCCGGTCAGGCCCATTTCTGTTGGGAATGCCTTGGTTCTTCTCTAGATGGCGTGTCGGAGCTGGCCCATTAGTTTAATGGTTAATGATCGTTGGTCGTTCGTCATTGGATCTGGGGCTGGGCGAGCTATTCAGGATTGATTGACTTAGCGATCGGGCTCGTCTTCACCGGCAGGTGCTTTGCTTTGGACGAGGGGGTATGGATGAGGACCAGTGATCAGGAGAGCGCCGCGCTTGCGCGTGATGTAGTGCCAGGCCCATTGGAACATGACCATAAACTTGTTGTCGAAGCCAATCAGAAAGCCGATGTGAATGAAGATCCAGAGAAACCAGGCGATGAAGCCACCGAATTGGAACGGGCCGATATCAGCCACGGCTGCGTTGCGGCCGATAACGGCCATGGTGCCCTTGTCTTTGTAATGGAAAGGTCCCATGGATTTCCCTTCCAGACGCTTCTGTATGAGCTGACCGGCGTAGCTGCCCCCCTGCATGGCCACCTGGGCGACGCCTGGAAGAGGCTCCCCATCCTGGTGGATGAAGTTGGCCATGTCCCCGAGGATGAATATCTCGGGATGGCCCGGGATGGTCAAATCATCCTCGACGATCACCCTGCCCATTTTATCCAATTCAGCGCCCGTCTTCTCGGCCAGCATCTGGCCTAGCGGTGAAGCTCGCACGCCGGCCGCCCAAAGCACTGTCCGTGTTTGAATCTCTTCCTCTTTGTCGAGCTCAAGATCGCGAATGATGACCCGGTCGCTAGAAATATCGGTCACCAGGTGATTCGTTCGTACATGGACGCCCAGGGCCTTCAATTCAGCTTCCGCCTTGGCCGACAGGCCTTCCGGAAAAGTGTTGAGCAAACGGTCAGAGCCTTCGATGAGGTATACCTCGGATTCCGTGGGATCGATATGGCGGAATTCCCCCTTTAGGGTCGTGTTGGCCAGCATGGAAATGGCTCCGGATAATTCGACCCCTGTCGGCCCGCCTCCAGCCACGACGAAGTTGAGGTAGGCGCGCCTGATTCTGGGATCGCTTTCCCGTTCGGCATCTTCAAAGGCGATGAGTATCCTGCGCCGGATGTAGAGCGCGTCTTCCACGGTCTTCAGCCCAGGGGCATGCTCAGACCAATCGTCATGCCCGAAGTAATGATTGACCACACCGGTGGCGACGATCAGGCTGTCATAGCTTAGATCGCCGTCAGCGAAATGGATCTTCTTCTGGTCGGGAGAGATATCCATCACCTCGGCAGCCAGGACGGTCACATTTGGCACTCTTCCCACGGCCGAGCGGATGGGGTAGGCGATGTCGCCGGGTGATAGGCCACCAGTTGCCACCTGGTACAGAAGCGGCTGAAAGAGATGGAAGTTGCGTTTGTCCAATAGGGTGATTCTTACTGGAGCCTTTCGCAGCTTCATGGCCGCATGCATACCGCCAAAACCCCCTCCGATAATCACGACATGGTGTTGGTTGTCTTTCTGATTCATTTAGATCTCCAGAGATGGAAAGGGGTGATTCCGATTCTTTCAGTCGAGGACCAGGGGCCAACGTGGCCGACTGATAGAGGTATTTGAGTGATGAGTGCGTCCAAAGGCAAGGCTATCTTAACGCGCGGGAGGATTCTTGACCATTGGTTCCTAAATGCCGATTGCGAGTCGAAATCTTCGATGGTTATCGGGTGTTTTGGGTGAAGGCATGTTGATATCGATTGGGAGGTCGGAGATTGAACTAATAGTCCCGGCCCATTAGTCGTAAAGAGCGGTCATTTCCAGCTGAATGTTGTCTGGATCCCAAAAAGCCATGACGTAGAAGCCAAAACCCTTCCCGAGATCTCGGATCCCTCCCCTGGGGACGCCCATGCTGTCAAGGGTCGCGGCCGCTTTCTTCATTGACTCATGGTCATCGACCTTGAAGCTTATGTGGTCCAGGCCAATCCGGTTCTCATTAAACCTGTCGTTAGTAATCGCCTGGCCAGGATCAGGGGCTAAGGATAAGAGCAACAGCATTGAACCGTTGTGCAGCCCGATCTTCGTGCCCAAGTCAGCGACCGGCTCGAAGCCGAGGACTTTGCCGTAAAAATCTACGCTCCGCCGCAGATCAGTGACCGTTAATGTGAAATGGTGGACTCCTCCGACAATAATTGGCGACGTCATAAATATCCTCCCGTCCTAATTTTCTACCAATGGACGCTGTTATTTTAGCATACAGATTGTTGGTTATCGTCCTCTCTTTGGTAGAGCCGAGGTAGGTGGCTGCTGGATCGTGGCCTTTTCGGCGATTGAGTAGGAGTTTCGAACGTTTCGTCTAGCCCATGGTCTAGCAGTTCGCTGCCTGGTTTTGCTCAATTGCGGGCATAGGTGGAGGTTTCTTGTATCATTGAATGGGGGTGAATCTGAATCCCCTTTCGAGCGTGAGGCAGAAGCCGTGGATTATCCCGTGGATTATCCTTTGGATTATATTGAAGCTGCAAAAGAATGGCGCCAGCGCGTCAAAAACAAGTGGGGAGAGAAAGAGGCCAGTCACCTTCACTTCGAAGATGGGTTCACCATCGTCGCGGTTGAAGGCGAAACCATAGCTGGGTATATCTCGTGCTTTTGGCAAATGCTGCCAGAACCGCTCGGGAAAACACAAGAGGCCTTTATTGACATAATCGAGGTCGATGATAATTGTCGCAGGCGAGGCGTGGGAAGCCGGCTGGTCAAAATTGCATCGGAGCGGACCTCGGCCGAAGGCATCTACCAGATCCGGGCCTGGAGTTCAGCCGACAAGATTGAGGCGATTCCTTTTTGGCAGTCACTCGGGTTTGGCCTTGCCCCGGCGACGGTTGCTCATGGTGAAGATGAGATACGGGGATTTTACGCCCTCAAAGTACTCGCTCAGGAAAAGGAATGAGTTCTCTTTGGTTCAGAGAATGATGCGCGATACTTTAGGCAACAAGAACCGGATGACGGCGTCAGATTTCCACGACATCTCGGATTGCTTTTTGGGGGCCGGTCCAGGACATACTTGCTGGCTTGTTCCATCGATAGGAAAGATTTCTGCATGGGAGATTCTATATAGATGACCGCGATATTAGCTGAACACTCTGACGATCTGATCATTGAAGCGATGGTCGCCAATAACAATGCGCTGGTTGAGATATTCAGGAAGGCACCAGAAACTGAAACTTCTCTCGACGGGGACGTGCAGTGGTTTGCGACGGGCGTTCCTTTTCCCCTGTTTAACGGTGTTATGGGGACCAGACTTGAGGATGAAAATGCCGATCGGAAGATCCGTGCGGTACTAGACATATTTGACGACCGAGAGCTGCCGATGATTTGGCCCGTTACCCCGCTCAGCCGGCCCCTCGATCTTGGGCAGCGGCTTGAAGCCCAGGGATTGAAATTCGGTGGAGATTCCCCCAGCATGGCCGTCGATCTTCGGGCATTGCCCACAGCAATGGACGAGGCAGCAGGCATCGATATCCATCTAGTCAAGAATGATTCCGATATGAAAATATTTTGTGATGTACTTGGTTCGATTTTTCGGTTTCCTGATCTCGTAAACAAGGCGTTCTTCAAGTTCCTTATGATTGCGGGCTTTGGTCAGGATGCGAAGATAAAGAACTACATGGGCCTGGAAAATGGGGAAGTTGTGGCTGTTTCATCGGTGATTTTCGGGGGCGGGGTGGCTGGCATTTACAATGTCGGAACGATTCCAGAGGCTCGTCGCAAGGGTTACGGCCGGGCGATTACCCTCGCTCCACTGCTTGAGGCGCGCGACCTTGGCTACCAGCACGGCGTTCTCCAGTCAACAAGGATGGGATTCGACGTTTACACCAACCTTGGGTTCGAGGTTTATTGCACATTTAGCCGCTATCTTTGGACGCCCAGATCGATGTCCTGAAGTCTCTCATTTTATGGATTACTTCCGTTGAATTTTGAGGGATCCACTCCTAACTTCAGTTTTATCCGAGGAGCAATGTAACCAATCGCACAGATGTGGCGTCCTTGATACTGGTATAATCCAATCCGTAGACGCAACGAGAAGGACCCTCCTCCTTCTTATCCTCCCTGGTAAAGCCCCCTTCTCGGGGGCTTTCTTTTTGCCTCACCCATCTGTTCCAGCAGACAACACTACGACTCTAGGATAGGGTGGCTGTAATCCAGAGCCGATGGACATGTTAGCTATAGACAAGGCGGTGGGAAAAGGAAATCCTGTCTCGGACAGATGGAAGGACTTTGGAGCGATTACCTCGCTCAACTATTGCAGATCTAGACCGTCGACTCTGAGGAGAAATTCTTCCGGCTTAATAGAAAGAGGTGTCGCAGCTTCAGCAGCGAGGTATAGCTCAGGGCTAACACCGCGATCGAGATGGCAGCGGCAGTCAAGAGAGAAAGAACAGGAGCTAGTACGGCTTCTAAGTTAGCTAACGTCTCCACATTGGCCGATTGATCTGACATCCATGCCGGATTAAAACCTATGACCGGACCTGTGATCAAGAGGTGAAGGAGCAAAAAAAGACCGAACAGATTGATCGCCAGCCTCGCAAATTTAACCAGTGACGGCCGCACATAGAAAAAGAGAACTACAATATTCAAGCTGAGAGCGAGCCCCCACCAGAGATTCAACCAGGGCAACGTCTCTATAAAACCTGGAGCACTTAGTGGCATGGGTTGGGATACCGCATCTGGAGACCTGTCTATGCCGATCAGTTG
>DASRZI010000576.1:0-3583 GCA_035686605.1 Candidatus Zixiibacteriota bacterium | reverse complement strand
TGTCAAAGAAAATAAGTGAGTCAGCTAAGGAATCGTGGCGGGATGATGATAAATGCAAGAATCAATTGGCCCATCGCAAGAAAAGGCAATTTAAAGATCGTATATCTAGATGGTCTAAGGGAAAATGGGCAGACGCTACTTATAGGTCAAAGCAGTTAGAGCTCAGATCGAGTGATACATATGTAGTTGCAGCATCAGAACGTTCCAAAGCATTATGGCGGGATGCTGAATATCGCAAAAAAATTACAGAAGTTTTAGATAAAGCTCGCCCACAATCAGTACCACCGCGAATAAGTTCTTTGCAGTTACTTCTATATTCTGTTTTGGATGATATTGGGATAGAATACTACCCAGAAGGACCAGAAACTATCATAGGACCAGTAATAACATCGAATAGTAGGTTTGAGGGTTATTCCTGGGATTGTTGTATAATCCACAATAATAAAAGAATATATATCGATGTACATGGCGATTACTGGCATAGAGAGAATAGAGAACATCGTGATCGTGCCAAAGCTACATTTCTCAAGAAATATTTTCCGCAGCACGATATCTTAATTATCTGGGAGCATGAGTTTAGAGGCGTCAACAATATACGACGAATCATATTAGACAAGCTCGGCATATCCAAAACCATACAAGTAGATTTCGATTTTAAGGAAATAGAAATTAACCAGATTGATATATCAAACGAATTAAAAGCATTATTTGCGAATTATCACTATCTCGGAAATATAGGACGTTTCGGCTCATTTAGAGCTGGTGCAGTATTATCTGACAAATTAGTAGCCGCCGCTGCCTTTGGTTATCCAACTAGAAAAGAAAGCACGTCTCGTTTGGGTCTCAATAGTGGTCAACTGTTTGAATTATCGAGATTTTGTATACATGGCAGTTACCAAAAACGAAACTTTGCATCGTGGTTCTTGGCTAGATCGACTAAAATGGTTTGGGATCAATTTCCCAAGGTTAAAATATTATTGACATTTGCGGATACTACTAATGGACACACAGGAACAATTTATAAAGCTGCGGGATGGAAATTTGATGGTGAAGTTAGGCCCAGTTATTGGTATGTCGATGGTGGCGGTGCCTGGTATCACAAAAAGAGCATATGGGATTTAGCCATAAAAAATTCCATATCAGAGCATGATTATGCTGCAAGTAGGGGCCTCATGAAAATATCTGGTGGGAAGAAATTGAGATTCTTGCTGTCAAAAATATAATAACACTTAGTACTATGGAGATTTGAAAATGGCAACTTATCTTAGCCCGGGCGTTTTTCCTAGAGAGATCGACCTGAGTTTCGTGCCCTCTAATGTCGGACCACTTCGTCCGGCCTTCATCGGCACCGCAAGCAAAGGTCTTTTAAATACACCAGTTTTCTGCTCGAACGCTCAGATAGCCGTTGATAATTTCGGTGAGCCCTTCCCAGAATCCTACCTCATGTATGCTGTCTTAGCATACCTCGAGGAGGGTAATCAATGCTATATCGTACGTGTAGGCGTTGAGGAAAAAGAAGGACAAGCCTCAGAGCTCGACGATATCGCGATCGACACTACAGGAAACAGAGGCAGCGGCTGGGGACGAGTTCCCCTTTTTACCGGTATCGATTTTGGCCGAATCAGCCTACGAGAGCCGACTGTTGCTGAACCCTATACTTTTCACAACAGCGCGGTTGAGAACCTAGATTACAACGACCAATCATTATCATCCACAGATGGGGCCACCACAGCTGTCCTTCGCTTCACCGGAGAAACCGGCACCAGCGACGACTACACCGGCTGCCTAGATGATAGCTGGATCGTACTCATCACCGGCGACCCCGATGACGGCGAAGCAATGGCTGGCGCTACCTATGAAGTCATCCGAAACAGCGACAATGTCGTTGTCGCCTCTGGAACACTCACTGACGATGGGCTTGGCACCAGCGATGTCATCGACAGCGGCGACGGACTCGCCTTCACAGTCAATGTCGGCCCCGGTCGTCTTGAAGAGAATGACACCTTTTCCTTCACCGCCCGACCTGACAATCGTACTTTCTCAGTGTCGGTGGAGAATGGAATCGCAACATCCTTCACCCTCAATGCCGCGTCCTACGGCGGCGTGACCGCCTTTGTCAATGCCGCCAACGCCCTCATCGGCGCCGGCGAAGACTACCTCTTCATTGAATACACCGATGAAAACGAAGTTGTCACACCCCAAATCCGCACCAGAAATGCGGGTCGAACCATCCAACTGACATCCACATGTGCCTGGGCCACTGAAGTTGGAACAGTCCGATACTCTTGGGACATTCCAAGATCATATCTTATCGGCGCCGACAGCGGTCCATACACGATCACTAGCCAGAACAACCGCGTCGTCCTAGATATCATTCCCGAGGATGGCACGACCGAGACAGCCGAATTCTCGATCACCAATGGAACCGGTCTTGGGTCCGACGACGTCGTTAGCAATATCGACCTCGCCGGTACGATTGCTGGCGACACGTACTTCGACTCCTTTGAATTGACTGTGCCCGGCGGTGCCACGCACGTGATCATTATCACCTCAATCGCCCACATACGCGACCAGCTCCACATGCGAGCCAGCTACTCGAATCTCAAAACGCTTCGATTCGCAGAAGAGATCGGGGTCGCATTCCCATACACAAGAGGTTACCGGGGATACAGCGATAATCGACTTGTGCTTCCAGCAACCGGAGAAGTCACACCATCTTCACCGCTGTCCTGCGAAACGGCCCCGCTGAGTGACGACTGTGCTGCCGACACTGCCTACTTCCAAGCCATTGTTGGCTGGTTGGTTGCCGTCAGCCCCGGAACCTGGATCAACAACAATACGGTTACCCTGGAAGTCCAGACGCAAGTAGTTGGAGATTCAGTTGGTCGGTACCAGATCACGATAAAAGACCCCAACGGCGTCCAGCTCGAATTGATCCAAGACGTGAGCTTCGATCAAACAGAAGATCGGTACATCGCCACAGTGGTTAACCCCGGCACCAAATATGGCGGTGTCAATGGGAATTCGATGATCAACTGGGAAGAACGGCCAGCTTTCCTTGAGAACGATCCGAACTTGTCAACCTACGTTGTGCGACAGCCATCTGCTCTTAACAACAAAGAGTTCGATGGAACTGCCAATGGAATCCCAACAGATCCAGCCTTCTCGAATGAGCTTGACGCGGCCGTCATCGGTAGCCCAGCAGCTTCAACCGGAATCTACTCCATCCAAAGTTCCGAGACCTATGATTTCAATATCATGGCCATCCCCGGATTCACCTCGGGTGCCGTCATTGGTCAAGGCCTCCAATTCTGTGAGGGGCGCGGCGACGTCATCTATCTAGTCGACCCCCCATTCGGTCTTCGCCCATCACAAGTCGTGGACTGGCACAATGGCATGCTGACCTCGGACGTCTCGGCCGCTATCAATAGCAGCTACGGTGCTCTGTATTGGGGTTGGCTGAAGATTTTCGATCAGTACAACGACCAAAACATTTGGGTTCCACCTTCTGGTCATGTCGCGGGCGTCTTCGCCCGAACAGCCAGGGAAACCGAACAGTGGTATGCCCCCGCCGGTCTACGCC
>DASRZI010000575.1:0-31586 GCA_035686605.1 Candidatus Zixiibacteriota bacterium | reverse complement strand
CGCGGCGTGGGTTGAGGCATGGCGGGAAACCCCCTCCAGACTCTGGGCCGTGTCAACCAGGTTGCGTATGGTGGCATCTTTCCCATACAGCTTATGTAAATCAGCCGAGAAAAATTCATTATCTGGCGTAAGCACGTCATTGATCGTCACATGCTTGCCCGATATGGCCGGTATCAACTTGGCCACAGAATCGACTTCGGGCAGTGGGACGTCCAAAGCACGACCGACATCCCGGATCGCTGCCCGTGCTCCCATAGTGCCAAAGGTGATGATCTGAGCTACTTTGTCTGAGCCATATTTGTGAATCGTATATTCGATCATCTCATGTCGGCGATCATCGGGATAATCGAGGTCGATGTCGGGCATGGAAACCCGATCTGGATTCAGAAATCTCTCAAAGATCAGGCCATCGATCAGCGGATCAATGCTTGTAATGCCCAGTGTAAAGGCTACAACGGACCCCGAACCCGAACCACGGACATTCCACCAAATATCTTTCTCGCGCGCGAATTCACATAGATCCCAGACGATCAAAAAGTAGGCGTCGAAACCCATTTCATGAATGACTTGGAGCTCGTAGTCAAGGCGTTTTCTTAGAGCCGGGTCCGATTCCGCCCGTGATTCGCCGTAACGCCAGATCAATCCCTTCTCGCATAGGTGTCTCAGATAGGTTTCTGGTGTCTCACCCCCGGGCACCTCGAAATTGGGCAGATGGTATCCAGCCGGGATGGGATCGACATCGCACATCTCGGCAATTAGTAGTGTGTTCGAAAGAGCGCCGGGAGCCTCGCCGAAGAGTCTGTGCATCTCTTCGTAGGATTTTAGATAGTAGCTCTGGTCAGACATCCGCATACGGTCTTGCATATCCACCGTCTTACCGGTCTGGATACAAAGCAAAACGTCATGAGGTTCAGCCTCGTCAACTGTCGTGTAGTGAACGTCATTGGTTGCGACCAGTCTGAGTTTATAGCGCTCGGCCATCTCCAAAAGAGTTTTGTTCACCCTGGTCAGTTCGGGGATGCCATGTTCCTGCAGCTCAACAAAGAAGCGATCACGACCAAATACGTCGACGTACCATTCCATCAGCTGTTGGGCTTTGGCGGTCTGGCCTAATTTGAGCGCCCGAGGAATCTCTCCCGCCAGGCAACCCGTCGTCGCGATTAGTCCCTCACTATGGCTCTCCAAAATCTCGTGGTCAATTCTCGGCCGGTAGTAGAAGCCGTCGAGTTGGGCTGCACTCACAAGTTTAAGAAGGCTTGAATAGCCCGTTTGATTTTGCGCGAGCAGCAGTAGATGGAATCGCTCTCGATCGAATTCGGGATCCCTGTAATGCATTCGCCGGCTGGCGACATAGGTCTCAACACCAAGGATGGGCTTTATCTCGGCCTTTATACAAGCCCGGTAGAAGTCAATCGTGCCATACATCGTCCCATGATCCGTTAAAGCCAGAGCCGGCATATTCAGTTCATTGGCTCGCGCCGTAAGGTGTTTAATTCGACTGAGACCGTCAAGCAAGGAGAATTCGCTGTGGACGTGGAGATGGACGAAAGGCTGATGAATTGAAGCCATAAAGAATTGATCTCTAAGCGCCTAAACTGAGCATCGTGTCACAGACAAGAAGCTCAAGATTGGAGTTGGATTGCTAACAGCGACTTTTGATGTAATAGCCCGCTTAGTATAACACAGGATAGGTACAGAAGAAGATGAAAATGAGGTCAGCTTCAATCTTTTAAGGAAGCTGCGAGAGCCCCATTCTGAAGCCTAATTTTTGGAGCTTTTACAAATGACAGAAGTGAAGATTACATCTTTATGTCAAGTATCGCAAGATGCAATTCATACCGCTGAAACGCGTTATATTAATTGGTGTATTTAGTTGACATAATCGCCAGCGCTGCGATAGTGGCGGATCAATTCAGCTCGTCTGCCGCCCAGCCTAATCCTAGATCCTCGAGCGTCTCGCGGGAAGGCACTCCTGTCGATCCGTGCCAGCCGGCTTGTTCGTAGTACATGTCGATCCCCGCCGATACCTCATCCATATCGAGCTTGAGTCCATCGGTCCGACCACCCTCGAGCGCCTTGCTGTAGAGCTTCTTGGGAAGCGTATCCTGGTCGCGGGCAATACCTTCGCGTGCATTCAAGGCCCTCATCAAGTTAAGCCGTCTCCTGCCGATCTCCTGGACCTCTTCAACTGAGATGTCCCAGCCCGTCGACGCAGCCATGAGATCGGCTATGTCTTGGGGACCATAGAGCTGCCAGGCCGGACCATAGACGAATTGGCACAGGCCCATGGTATCCATTGCGCTGTAGTTGTACTGGGTCTTCAGCGCATACTCGATTTTCTCGGCATTTATCACTTTTGGATGCTGCGGAGTGAAAAGGCCGATCTGATTCAGAAAACGCTTGTTGCCAGGCTCCTCTTCCGTGCCTTCGTACCCCTTCGGAGTGTATAAGGTGTCATGTTCGCTTGATTGGTGGTCAGCGCCGAAGGGATTTGTGGCATAGATCACTGCCAAGCTTCTCTTTACGTGAGGCATATGAGCAGGCAATTCCTGGCCTTTAATTGTGAGCAGATATTCGTGGCCCACTCCAAGCCTGTCGGCCGCCTTGGCCGATCCATCGGCCAGAACGTCGCCAAATCCTTCGCGCTTCAACGTCTTTTTCAACATGGAAATCATGGCTTCCGCATCGCCAAAACGGAGTTCGATACCGTCCATTTCCTCGGCCGATAGGATGCCATGTTCGAAGCAGTCCATGGCCCAGGACAAAGTTGCCCCGCACGAGATTGTATCCACTCCATATTGATTGCAGAGCTGGTTGGCGTAGGTAACAGCGTGAATATCATCGATATCGCAGTAGGAACCGAAGGTGGCGATAGTTTCATATTCAGGACCACCCAATTCGGCTGTAAGAGCTTGCTCGTGCCATTCGGATTCTACGACCCTTTTGCATCGCACAATGCAGGCGAAACAAGTGTCGCGTCCTAGACGGTCTTGTTTGCCTTCATTTGCACCTCGCAGAAGCTCCTCATAAAGGCGGTCACCGCTGATGGATTCCGCAGCCTCTTGTTCCATGTTCCCTGAATCCCAGTTGCGGGTTGGAAGACCGCCTCCCCCTAAATTGTCCATTACCGTATCTGGAGTGCCATATTGACCGAACCACTCCATGTCACTATCGGGGAAAATGCTGGCGCCCTTCCTAGAGAGAGCAGCAACCGCCTTTTTATCGGCTGGTTGAACCTTCCGGGATCCCTTGAGAACGATGGCCTTGAGCTTCTTACTCCCCATCACCGCACCGGTTCCAGTACGACCCCATGCCCGATTGCTCATGTTCATCACGGCCGCGAAATTCGATAACTTCTCACCGGAGGGACCAATCTGGGCTATCTCCACTTTCTTGCCATGCTCAGCTTTGATGATCTCGTCCACCTTGTTAGTCAATTTCCCCCATAAATGGGAGGCGGGACGAATTTCGACCTGATCATCTTGGATCCAAAGGTAAACCGGTTCCTCTGCCGCACCCGTAATAACAATAGCATCATACCCAGCAAACTTTAGCTCGGCGGGCCAAAAACCACCGGCCTGGCTATCGGCAACTCCGCCGCTGCTCGGCGACAAACAAGTCACCGTACACCGGCTTTGACCACTCACAGCCAATCCCGTCGGAGCGCTAATAGCAAAAGTCAAGGTATTTGCCGGGTCGAGTGGCTGTGTCCCTCGTGGTGTGAGCTTCCAGAGGTAATAAAGACCAAATAGGCTTCCTCCGACATATTGGCGATAAAACTGCTCGCCCGGCTCTTCAACTTCATATGTCCCGCTCGTTAGATCAACATGCAGAATCTTTCCAGCGTATCCTTGTACCATCTCTCACTCCTTAATCGTGTTCACATCGGAGGAACCTGGGTTCAAAACTAGCTAAGAAGCTGCCCTCGGTTTCACAGGCAGGAAAATTGTCATTTCGACTATCCAGATCTTTCAACTGTAAGAACAGAGTTCTAAGAGCGAAATTCAGTCTGCTTCGAACTTGGATTTGGCAGCCAAGTCGGTCAATCTCTCAGGCATTTTCTCGTCCATGCTTGGAGTTCCGAGCTCCATCTTTTTGAGCCGGTACAGGACCTCCTGGGTCAGCATGCGATGCTTGCTGGCAATATCCGCTTGAATGCCAAAAAGGCCGACGATGAGGCCAACCAAAAACAGTCCAATCCCGATGGTGAGTGACTGCTGGTATCGCCCGATACCTCTCTCACCTAGAATGTAGAGGATAAGGAAACGCAGCAAAAGAATCGAACCGGCAATCAGAAAAGGCGCGGCAATATAGGAGAACGTTCGCAGAGGTTCGTAGAAAGCATAGAGCCGTATGATGGTGCCCGCCTGAGCTCGTACAAAATGCATGACGCTGCGCTGCAATCTCGAAGGACGTGTGGGCGGGTTCGTCTGCACAGGAACACTCGAGATCCTTAGTCCTTGCTTTCCAGCTTGAATGACAGTCTCCAACGTATAACTGTATTGAGTTAAGATGTTTAGGTGAAGTGCAGCGTCCCTGGTATAAGCTCTAAATCCACTCGGCGCATCTGGAATTTCGGTTCCACTTACCCATCGCACCAGGCTGCTGCCAGCCCACTGCAGCAGCTTCTTCACGGGGGAGAAATATGGATTATCTTTTGTTTGCCGGTTGGCTACGACGATGTCGGCTTCTCCGGCAATTATAGGGGCTACCAGGTCCGGAATAGCCGTGGCTGGATATTGGTTGTCCCCATCGGTGTTGACAATAATATCGGCCCCTTGGCGCAGTCCATTCTCCAGACCGGTGGCGAAAGCCTGAGCCAATCCCAGTGTCCGCGTGTGGCGATACAAATGGTCTACACCCAGCGACTTGGCTACTTCCACTGTGTTGTCGCTGCTGCCATCATCAATGACCATCGTCTCGATGCTTGTGATTCCCGGAATCGCGGTGGGCATTCCCTCCATCGTCGCAGGTAGGGTTTCCGCTTCGTTAAGACATGGAATCTGGATGATGAGTTTCACAATTCAGATTTTAGGTTTGTGTTAGCCAGACCGCAAGTTGGTGAATTATTTTTCAGGATTGGCTGCCCTTGATGATCTCGTCGAGCTCCGGCCAATGAAGACCGGACCACAGATAGCGATCCAAGTTTATGCGAAGATCCTCGCTTACAACAACACCTTCTTCACGAAGAAGCTCGGCCTGAAGTTGAGCACCATATTCGCGATTGACAATACTAATGCGTCCCTGGCTATTTACCACGCGCTGCCATGGGATGTCTGAATATGCAGGATCATCCCCTCTATCTTTCAGCGCCCGAAGCGCATAACCTACCGCACGAGCTGCATTGGGCGCACCAAGCATATTGGCTATCCTGCCGTAGCTTGTTACTTGCCCCTTCGGTATGAAACGAACCACAGCGTATACTTGCTCGTAGAAATTAGGTTTTGTCATAATCGCTCATAGAATTCAATCAGAAAACCGAGTCACATATAATCTATTGGGGTACAAAGGCCGCTATTGACTGAATGTCATAGATTTTACCATGACATTTGTCACTTTCGTTAGCACTGGTACCTGCTAATATATCAGGGGAGTTAACGACATCAAGCTGCCTTCAAAAGTGGTCTTTGACCATGGTGGCTTAACAACCTAGCTCTCCTGTCGCGCAGGGTCACTCGTAGCCTGGCTTAACACGAGAAACATAAATTAGGCACATAGCGCAGCCTCCTCAAAACCGCTAGTAGCCTCGTGTTCAGCCTCATCGAAGCAAAATGGGTGATCCTGCCTTTTATGTTTGGGGACAAAGCGAAAGTCAAAGTTTTGGTTGAATATGGAGAGGGAGCCTCATGTTATGTAAAGTTCCGTTTTTGGGTTGCCCCCTCGAAGCCTGACTCTTCAACTGCAATTATTCCTCAGAATACTTGAAACACTTTATGTTAAGTATGCTCCGGTTAGGAACTCTTGGACATTTTTCAGGAGCAGAGGAAACAGAGCGATTGTGGCTACGATGAGTGGAATTTTTCCCCGGCTGTTACAGAGAATGAAAGTGAGTTATCATGTGGAGGCAGAGGACAGATCCACTGTTGGTGATAGGCGCACGAGGGATTGTACCTGTAATTGAAATCCATGTTTACCTCATTCCTATTAGTACCAAGGTCGGCTCCCTTGATCGTATCGAAAAGATAGCGACCTCCTCCATAAGAGGTCACTCCGTTGCTTAGAACCCGGAAAGGTATGAACAGCCCGCCTCCGTACCCTTCAATCCAGTAAGCATTCAAAAAAGCCGAGTGCTCCAGCAACGTGAATTTAACCTGTCCGACCTGGATTAGGATTATTGAGCCTTCGTTTCCCAGATCTAGCTCTACCAATTTTTCAAGGTCCGCTGGCTCAAAAGTGCCTACGACTCGACATTTGGGCTCGTAAGCGAAGTATGGCAATCCTCGGAACTGCGATCGTTGTCCAGCGTCGAGGGGCGATTGTGGATGGTTCTTCAGGAGTTCGTTGCCAGCAGCTCGCCAATCTTGCCAGGCGACATGCCGTCCGGCGATTGGAGCTTTCCGGACCTCCGCATAAATTTCGGATATTTGCCGTCGCCAATCAGCGAGAGAAAGGGGATCTTCCAACAGTTAGCTTGCTTTACATAATCCGGTACACGACCGGCACTATTTGGGAATGCCTCAGAGGCCGCCAGGAGCGCAGCTAGCCGGCGCAGTCGCCGTCTGGGCTCCTCCGCTCATTTTGCTCGAGAACACCGACAGCTTCTTCTTCACTTCTTGGCTTTCACAAGCCGGACATTTTACGTCGCTGATCGCGAACGAACTGCGAAGCAGCCTGTCGAAGGAGCCGCCACAGTCCAGACAAACAAACTCGAAAATTGGCATCTAGTTAATTCTCCTCAAGAGCGCTGGCAACTCGCTCCAGTCTTTCCTTTGCTTCTTTAGCCACCGCCTGTAATTCGGGATCGTCGACTAAGCTCAACATGGCCAACGGATCAATGATAGAAACCTCAACCTGGTTCAGGCCAATTTCGGATACGGTTACGTTGCATGGCAGAAGCAAACCAACTTGCGATGCTGCGCTGAGAGCACGATATGCTAGAGGTGGATTGCAGGCGCCAAGTATGCGGTAAGGACGAAAATCAACGTCAATCTTAGCCTTAAGAGTCTTCTTTACGTCGATTTCTGTCAGAATGCCGAAACCCTCGTCTTTCAGGGCGCCTGCCACTTTCTCAAGGGCAGTGTCCATATCTGTCTCAAGGAAAACTGTTCGACCGAGTGTAGCTGTATCAATGCTCATTCTCTATCCTATTACTTTCTAACCGATATGATCGCCTATCGCTTGATTAGATGCGTGAAGCTTGCGAAAGTTACATGGTTCGAAATCTATTTTATCTTCTTTTTTCAGCTTGAAAGAAGCAGCGATCCTGCCTCGTTGTCAAGTATCCAATGAATCCTGCCTGCGTCTGGACGAATTCGGTGTGAAGGCTGGCGTTGGGGATCGTAATCCCCGGACAAGGCTTGATGGACGGCCTCTGCTTTTTCGAGCCCAGACACGAGGAAGAGGATATGCCGCGCCCGATTGAAGGTTCGAGGCGTCAGAGTTACCCGGTCGACTGGTCGATCGCCATAGCCCGCTGAAACAGCCATTGCCAGGCTTGCCTCCTCTTTGACTGAAAGAGGTCCAGGAAATAAAGATGCAGTATGCCCATCTATTCCCAAACCCAGAAGAACGAGATCGAAGATGGGCGCTTTCCCAGGTGTTGATGAAAGGCTCGATAATCGTGATGAATAGTCATCCGCGGCGTCCTGCGGAGATAATTCACCCCTAATCCGGTGGATATTATCTGGCGGTACTTCAAATGCATCTATGAATATGGACCGGGCTTGTCCGAAATTACTACCCTCGTGATCAGATGGAACGATCCGTTCGTCTCCCCAAAAGAAGTGAGTGTCATCCCAGGGTATCTCGCTCGAAAATGGTGGTTGTGCCAGGCGCCTGTATAGCGGAGCCGGCGTGCCACCTCCAGACAATACGAAATAGAAGCGACCGCGGACCTTCTGTGCCTTCTTTGCTACACTAGAAATCAACCTGGCAGCTGCCTCAATCTGCTCACCATGTGAATCAAATATCTGTACTTCGCTGTTGGAATTCACCATGATCTTTCAGAATGATTGGCGGTCGAAAGCCTGTTGGTCAGGATAATAGAGATCGACTATTACTTAACATAACGCGCGAGTGATTAGCCTAGTTATATACGGGACTCTCTGAAAACATCTTCAGGCAGTGGCTCGCTGCACCGTAAAGAGCCGCCTTCCGGTTGACAATGACCCGTATTGGAACGCGATGAAGGATATCGGACAGCCTACCCTTCCTGGTAAACGACTCGAGGAAGGACCCTCCTTTGAGCTGGTCAATTATTCGGGGTGGAATGCCCCCGGCTAGATATACTCCGCCCGTAGCCATCGCCTGGAGAACAAGATTACCCGCTTCGCTACCAAGAATTGACATAAATAGATCCAGGGTAACAACACTAATCTCGGCCGACCGATCTATAGCCGACTGGACGATGACAGGTGTATGGTTATCTACCTGAGCAAGTTCGTACGACAACCAATCGGGTTCGTCATACCGGCTAGTATGTTTGAGAAAGCTGTAGATATTGGGAATGCCAACTCCGGAGCAAACTCGCTCGTAGCTCACATGTCCAAGTCGAGGCATGAGATAAGTGAGCATCTCAACTTCTAAAGGCGTGGCAGGCGCAAAATCGGTATGCCCACCTTCACTTGGTACGGGCCGGTAGCCATTTCCATCCCAGAACAGGTAGGCTTCTCCAAGACCGGTTCCAGGAGCCACAATGGCAATCGCGCCCTGCTCTTCAGATTCACCCGCTTTCAGAACGACTGAGTCTTTCTCTTCTAGAGCCGGGATGGCATGAGCAATCGCTTCTAAATCGTTCAGCAGCCTAACACTGACTCCCGAAAGCGCCTCGCTCAGACGATTTGCATCGATTTCCCAAGGCAGATTAGTCACCTCGACTCGATTATCGTGAACAGGACCAGCTGCCCCAATCGAGGCCGCGCGTGGAAGATACTTCTGATTTCCAACAAAGTCCTGGATCAATTCGATAAACGTAGTGTAGTCAGCGCTCTCATATCTTTTTTCAACTAAGGGATGCCTGGCCCCATGCACTTCGTCGACAAGGGCCAAAAGGGTCTTAGTCCCCCCGACATCTCCCGCTAGAAACAGATCTTTATTCGTCGACATCATGTCTTGAGTTGCACATATTCCGAGGCAGCAAAAGAATTAAGTCACGAAAGCTATCGTAACATTATGTATAGTATTAGGTTCTTGTGATTTTGATGACCCACTCTCAGCTGCCTGGACCATGCTACAGCCGATCACGACCAATTAGACCTTCACTACCGAGTCATCGCTCCCGAAATCATTGGGCCAGTATTCATCCGCCTCCCAATCATTTTCCCATCTCTCGCCGTCAAGCATGTATCGAAAACGATACGATCGACCAGCATCCAAAGTGACGGTCGCGCTGTAGCTGCCGTCTTTTAGCTTCTTCATGGGATCGGCCTCTTCATTCCACGCGTTGAAATCCCCACATAGGCTAACGCTGTCTGCATCCGCCGCAGGCATTTTAAACGTCACCCGGCATACACTTCCAGTCTTACTGTAATTCTTCTTCAACATTGGTACCTCCTCGATTTCAGTCAATAATATTCTTATGCATAAAGAATAGCCCCGCTGTCATCCTCAAGGCAATCGATTGATCGTTCTCTTATCAACCTATCAAAAAGGATTGACTCTTTCTTCGGCCGATCTATTTGACTCTATCGAACTTTGATACGGGACAGACTCCATTGATCCTACCAGAGATCTTCCCATTTTCCGCTCAGTCATTATACAATGACGCAAGATCCTAGGCGGAATATTTCGCAATGGCCCACATCTTCAATTGAGCTCCCCCACCCTTACGGCAGCAATCCCTACAAGGATCATCCATTCAGCGTTGGAGATTGAAGATATCTAGGACAAGCATAAATTGGCGACTTCGCACTACCTTTACGGGCGCTCAGATAGCTAGAAGAGGCGGCGGCTTCTGCCTCTAGCTGAGAGTATTGGCAAGATGCTCCGGACCTCAAAGCAATATGGTTGCGGACGTTGGTAATCTCCTTGAGGGTACAATGAAACGATCAGGAATTGCCGTTCCAAAGAGTGGTTGCTATGCACTTCTTTTCTGCTAAAATCCGACTTTCCGGCGCGTTGCCACCATATATTGCATGTGCTATAAAATGGGACAGATTTCACAATCGCCTTCCCTAGGAACATTCGAATATGCTAATTGAATGGCAATTCATCTTGATTTTTGCGGCAATTGCGGTCGTTTTTCCAGGCGTACCGATATTGATTGCCCGGTTTATTCGACCAAGTAAGCCCAATCCCATCAAACAGCAAACTTATGAGTGCGGTATTGAAACTGTCGGGGCTAGCTGGATCCAATTCAAGGTCCAATATTACATATTCGCCTTGATCTTCGTCGTTTTCGACTTGGAAGCTGTATTCCTGTTCCCCATCGCGGCAGCTCTCAACCAGCTTGCATTTTTCGCTGTTTTCGAGGTAATACTGTTTGTTCTTATCCTAGCCGTCGGCCTTGCCTATGCTTGGCGAAGCGACGCCCTCGAGTGGTTCTAAAGCCAGATAGGTAACCAATTTACCGGGTTTCCGAGAAGATAAGCGAGAACCCGGTTTTTTTCGGAATAGCACCCACGGAGAGATTCATGACGTTTGACATCGTCCAATTCTTGGAGAGCATCGTCAAGCTCGAGATGTTTGACTACTTAAGCAAGGTATGGGCTGGTGATGTTCCATCATGGCTGATCAACGGTGTCAGTGATATTGCTGGTGTATTGATCATCTGTACATTTAATTTGCTGATCGTTCTGTTCCTGATTTGGTTTGAGCGCAAGATCATAGCCCGGATTCAAGATCGAATTGGCCCAAACCGTGTGGGTGGTCGCTACGGACTTTTACAGCCAGTAGCGGATGCCATGAAACTCATGACCAAAGAGGACCTAACTCCAGCCGGTGCAGATAAAATCGCTTTCAATCTCGCGCCCTTGATAGTCGTTGTTGCCGCCTTGATGATGTGGGCGGTCATTCCTTTTGCTCCCGGTGTAAGCGGAACAAACCTCAATGTGGGTGTGTTCTACATCCTGGCCATCAGTTCTGTATCGGTCGTCGCCCTAATTCTGGCTGGGTGGGGATCAAACAACAAATATGCTTTGCTTGGTGCCTTCCGGTCCGTTGCCCAACTCGTCAGCTATGAAGTTCCCATGATAATGGCCCTGCTTATCCCTATCATTCTCGCGGGCACGATGTCGACCCAAGGAATCGTCATCCAGCAGTCAATCTGGTACGTCTTCGTCGTTCCGCTTTCAGCCCTGATTTTCTTCATTTCAGCTCTGGCCGAGCTGGGCAGAACGCCATTTGATCTCCTGGAAGCAGAATCTGAAATTGTAGCCGGCTATCATATCGAATATAGCGGAATGAAATTCGCCATGTTCTTCCTGGCTGAGTTCATTGGCACGCTGTTCATGGCCGCCCTATTTACGACTATCTATCTTGGTGGATGGCGCGGACCAGGCGCCGTTCAGTATCCAATTCTCGGGCTTTTCTATTTCAGCCTCAAGATGTTCTTTGTTTACTTCTTGTTTGTTTGGATTCGGGGGACACTACCCAGAGTACGAATCGATCAGCTGCTCAACCTCAACTGGAAGTTTCTAGTACCCCTCGTTCTAGCCCTAATTCTTGTCGTTGCCTTGGTCAGCAAGACCATGGAAGGCGCCGAAGAGTGGAAAACAGCGGCAGTACTTCTCTTGAGCAATCTAATTCTGGGTTTATTGGCCTTGGATTTCATTCGTAGATACGCTCGACAGCAGCGGTCAGAGTCAGAGGAAGTGGTAGAGGTGGAGGAAACCATCGACACCCAGACAGTTACAACGGCCGCTCATTAACTTGGGAATATATGTTTTCAGGATCACAGAAATTGCATTTGCGATCTAGTTGTCAGATTCATATCCACTTAAGGCTTGGTCTATGACGATTACTATTCAACAGGTTGTCTTCATCATAATCAGCGCGATAACGCTTATTTCGGCCTGGATCGTAGTGACAGATCGAAATCTCTTTCATGCTGCTATCGCTCTTATGGCTTCCTTTGCAGGTGTGGCAGGCCTATACATTTTACTGGACGCTGGGTTCTTGGCGGCTTCCCAGCTGCTGGTCTATATCGGGGCCATCTCAATCCTGATCATTTTCGCCATTATGATGACCCGGCGGCTGATGCAGACGACCGAGTCCCCATATAATTCGCAATGGCGGTGGGGAATACTTGGCGCTCTGCTGGCTTTCATTTTGCTTGCTGTGTTGATTTTCCAGACTTGGCCTGCTGACACATTTGCGGGGCCAGCCATTGTGAGTCCCGCTACCCTGAGAGGAAGCGTCACTGACCTGGGTGAAGCTCTGGTCAGCGTCGACCAGTTTGTACTTCCATTCGAGGTCGCTTCCGTTCTTCTATTGGCCGCATTGGTTGGCGCAATCGTAATCGCCCGGCCGGAGGACAGCCAATGATACCACTGTCTTGGTACCTGATCGTCGCCGCGTTGCTCTTTTGCCTAGGACTCTTTGGCGTCATATCAAGACGCAACGCTGTGGCAATTCTGATGTCCGTGGAATTGATGCTTAATGCCGTAAATATCAACCTTGTCGCCTTCTGGCGATATCTGGCCCCCGAAGAATCAACGGGTTTGGCTTGGGCAATTTTTGTTTTGACGGTTGCGGCTGCGGAAGCGGCTGTTGGCCTAGCACTTATCATTTCGATTTATCGTCAACGCGACTCGGTTGTGGCCGAGGAATTGGACACTTTGAAGTACTAGTCATTTGCTGCTGCCAGTCGGCGATGACCAATATGTAAGGAATCCTGGATGAGTGAAGAAACTCTTGTCACTATGACCTGGTTGATTCCAGCTGCTCCTATGCTGGTCTTTTTCCTGGTTGTGCTTTTCACGAATCGAAACAAGACCCTCAGCTGGTTGTTGGCCTGGGGTGGAGTATTTACAGCCCTAATACTCGGCTGGACGGTTGCCATGCAAGTTGTTTGGGAATTTTTCCAGGACCCGCACCATCTTGCCGAACACCCAGTGGTGATCGCTGATTCATTTGCCTGGCTCCCTGCTGGACTGGTCCCAAACTGGCTTCGAATGGGTATCTCGGTCGACGCATTAACGGCCGTAATGCTCATGATGGTTACGACGACAGTAACGGGTATCTTTATCTACAGCGTCGGTTACCACAGGTGGGGTGAAGGACCGGGAACTCATCCTGAACCCGGCAAGCCCAACCATGACGGCGTCGAACCCCTGTTTTCTCGATTCTTCGCCTTCATGAGCTTGTTCGCTGGAGCCATGCTTCTCCTGGTGGTCTCGGATAATTTACTAATGCTGTTTATCGGCTGGGAATTGATGGGCTTGTGTTCGTACCTGCTAATCGGTTTCTGGTACGCCAAGAAGTATGACGACCCGAAGCAGATCCGGCCCAAGACGGCCGCGGTCAAGGCGTTCATGACGACTCGAATTGGCGACGTAGTCATGCTGATGGGCATCGTGTTTTTCTATAGGGTTTTTGGCACCCTCAACTTCAGCGAAGCTCTTTCAGCGGAAAGCCTGGAACACGGCGTTGAACTGGTGGGAGCGGCCTCCATTGGATTGATGGTCCTGCTGCTCTTCGCAGGAACTGTTGGCAAGTCCGCCCAATGGCCACTGCATGTCTGGTTGCCCGATGCGATGGAAGGTCCGACCCCGGTCAGCGCGGTCATCCATGCAGCGGCAATGGTCTCTGCAGGTGTTTATTTAATCATCCGAATTTTCCCACTGATCGCAGTGGCTATCGATGGTATCGAAGGTGTCGAATACATCATTGCCGGGATTGGCGCATTTACGGCGCTCATGGCTGCTACCATCGCCGTCGCTCAAAAAGATGTCAAACGAGTTCTGGCCTATTCGACCATCTCCCAATTGGGATACATGGTCGCTGCGATAGGTATAGGTGCGTATATCCCGGCCGCATTCCATTTGATAACCCACGGATTTTTCAAGGCCCTTCTCTTCCTGGGTTCTGGCTCCATTATTCATGGTATGGAACACGGGGCAGCGGAAGCTCACGATCACCACACCGATCCCCAGGACATGGCCAATATGGGTGGTCTTCGTCACAAGATGCCTGCCACATTTTGGACATTTCTCATCGCTGGTCTGGCTCTGTCGGGATTTCCCTTAATCACGGCCGGTTTCTGGTCCAAAGATGAAATTTTGGCCGAGATCTTTCATGAAGGCCAGGGGGAAGCGTTCGCCTTTATTATCTTCTGGATGCTCGTCATCGGCGCACTGCTGACAGCCTTTTACACAGCCCGGCAGATCACCATGGTATTCCTCGGAAAACCGCGCACTTCGCTCGCCGAACGCGCCCATGAAAGCAATAAATTCATGACCATACCTCTGATCGCATTGTCAGCCTTCGCCTTGTTGGCGGGCTTCCCAGGCGTACCAGAGGATTTTCCAATACTAGGACCCCTGTTTAAGCAAAACTTCTTCCACGATTTCGTTGGGACCACCATCGAAGAAACGATGGTTGAATTGTTCGGCGTTGATCTCATTGAACAGGCTATCGAATCCGTGGAATTCAATCCATTTCCTGTCATTATGTCAATTGCTGTTGTTTTCATAGGACTTGGCGGGGGTTGGTGGATCTACAGCCGGAAATTCAGCGAGGCAGGTCAGCCTGATCCGCTAGAACGACCACTCGGTCCGTTATACAACTTTTTGAAGAACAAGTGGTATTGGGATGAGCTGTATGACGTGTTGTTCATTAGGCCGACTAAGTTCTTCTCGCGAACCGTCGTATATGAATGGATAGATAGGGGAATTATTGATGGCACACTGCACCTCATAGCTCGCAGCGTTTACGCCTTTGGTCGCTATCTAAAGCGATTCGAAGAAGTGGTTATCAGCGGTGGCGTAGATTGGGTGAAGGACCAAGTCTTGGTCGCAGCCCAGGAATTTCGTGCGCTTCAAACTGGAAAGATCCAGGAGTATGTTCTGGTTTCGGTGCTCATTGGCTGGGCGCTTGCTGTAGTCGTGTTGTTGATCAATTCCGGTCTTTTTGACGGACTATTCAACTAATTGAAGATAACTATGGATATCTTTCAAGATCATTTACTGACGATAATAATTTTCTCACCCTTGTTGGCAGCTCTTTTTCTCTTCTTGCTTCCAGGGGACGCGAAAAATCTGATTCGTAGGCTGGCTTTCGTCTTTAGCCTGGTTACGCTGGGGCTGATTCTTGTCGCCTGGTTTGAATACGATCGTGGACAGGCAGGTCTCCAGTTTGAGGAATTTACCTCGTGGTTCCCGAGCATTGGCTCCAATTACCATGTCGCCATAGACGGGATCAGCTTACCCATGCTGCTGTTGACCGGCATACTTGCCCCGGTATCCATTCTCGCCTCCTTTGGGATCGAGGAAAAGGTCAAGATGTATATGATCCTTTTCTTGATTCTCGAGACAGCTATGCTTGGTCTCTTCGCATCCATGGACCTGGTTATCTTCTTCATATTCTGGGAATTTGGGCTCGTCCCCATGTACTTCCTAATCCGCATGTGGGGCGGAAAAGACCGGCGTTACGCATCGTTCAAATTCATCGTCTACACCATGGCTGGCAGCTTAGGTCTTCTATTGTCGATTCAGGTCATCGGCCTTTCCATGGGCACCTTTGACATTCCGATGTTGATGGATAAATGGGTCAATTATTCTCTCCCCACCCTTGCGAATACGGGTCTTTCAACTGAGGTTGTAAAGACCGTTGCCTTCTGGTTGTTTGTTATTGCCTTCGCGATCAAGATACCTATCTGGCCTTTCCATACCTGGTTGCCCGACGCCCATACGGAAGCGCCGACTGCTGGCTCTATGATTCTGGCAGGTGTTTTGTTGAAGTTGGGTGCCTACGGTTTTATCCGCCTCGTCGTTCCTCTCTTTCCTGAGCAAGCCTATGTGGCTGCTGGAGTTCTTGCCTTAGCCGGTATGCTTAGCATTATCCTCGGGGGTTATGCTGCCTTTGGTCAGTGGGATTTCAAGAGACTGGTCGCTTACTCTTCAATAAACCACATGGGTTTTGTGGTGCTTGGAATCGCGGTCTTCGCCTGGGTTTATGGATTCGCCTACGCCAATCGAGCTGCGGCGTCGCCAAAAATGATACAGGATGCGATTTTCGCGACTAACGGCGCCGTCATGCAAATGTTCAATCATGGCCTGTCATCGGCAGGCATGTTCTTCTTGGTCGGCGTGATCTATGAAAGAACCCATACCAGGCAGCTGAAGGAATTTGGCGGGATCTGGACAGTTCTCCCATTTTTTGCAGCAGCGCTCATTTTTACCAGCTTAGCTTCTCTGGGTTTACCCGGCTTGAACGGATTCGTCAGCGAGTTTATGGTCGTCCGCGGGTCCTGGAATCCTTTTACCATCCAGCTCGCGTTGTCCATGCTCGGCTTACTAATGACAGGCGCCTATATTTTGAAGGGCATCGGCTTCACCTTGCATGGCGAAGTGAACGAGCGCTGGCGAAGTCTTAAAGATATGACGGTTCGGGAACACCTTGTCATTTGGCCGCTTATGATACTGATGTTAAGTCTCGGTATATGGCCTCGATGGCTTCTAGAAACTATTAACCGGACCGTTACGTTGTTGTTCACCTGATTGTTCTGTGCTGACTGCTTGGAGCGATTTACTGGATAAGTAGCTATGGAATTTCCATTTCTTACCATCATCGCCTTATCGCCAATATTGACCGCGGTGGTCATCCTGCTGCTGCCAGCAGAGCGAAAGGAAAATGCTCGCATGTTCGCCCTGGCGGCGGCTGTGCTGGGATTGGTTCTGGCAGCTTTTGTCTACATCGATTTCCGATCGAATCTTCCTGATGCAGGATTACCCTGGGCTGAAACACTTCGATTCGTAGAGTTCCACGAGTGGATCCCGAGTATCGGATTGAATTACATCGTTGGAATTGATGGTATGAGCGCAACCTTAGTGCTTTTGACCGCGGTAGTAGGGGTTGGCGGCGTCCTGATTTCATGGGGAATTGAGGACCGCCCTCGAGAGTTCTTCGCTTTCTTTATGCTCCTCGTAGCCGGCGTCCAGGGTGTGTTTGTGGCCGTTGACGGCTTCCTTCTCTTCTTCTTCTATGAGCTGGCAGTCCTGCCGATGTACGTCTTAATCGTCATATGGGGTTGGGAGAAGACCAGAGAATACGCTTCGATGAAGCTAACCCTTTACTTGCTTATCGGCAGCTTCATATCCTTCATCGCCTTCCTGGTTCTCTATTTCAAACTTCCCGAGCAAGGCTTACCGCTTACATTTGATTTGAGAGTTTGGGCAGAAGCCGATTTCGCGGTTCCGGTGCAGTTGATATGGTTCTTGCCCCTTTTCATCGGCTTTGCCGTTCTGGCGGGTGTCTGGCCTCTGCACAATTGGTCTCCGGATGGTCACGTTGCAGCCCCTACGGCTGTCTCCATGATCCACGCCGGCGTTCTGATGAAGTTAGGCGCCTATGCCTCGATGAGGATAGGTATTCAGAGCCTTCCCGATGGAACAGTCTACTGGATGCCGTTTATCATCCTGCTAACTCTGATAAACGTCCTATATGGCTCGCTCATCGCCATGCGCCAAAAGGACATGAAGTATCTCATTGGCTACTCGAGTGTTAGCCATATGGGTCTGGTCACCATGGGCTTCGCTGCCATGAACCTCGATGGCTTTACCGGAGCAGGAATCCAGATGGTGAGCCATGGAATCATGACGGCTCTCTTCTTCGCCGTCGTCGGAATGGTCTACGATCGCGCCCATACCCGGAATATGGATGAACTTGGTGGCATGATGAAGGTGCTGCCATGGGCCATGGTTGCTTTCGTGGTTGGTAGCCTTGTATCAATGGGCATGCCTGGATTGTCTGGTTTTGTGGCTGAGTTCCCTATCTTTTTAGGTGTGTGGAACGGCGGAACAATGAACCTAACCGAGACGGTTTCTGGTCTAAATCCTGCCGACTATTATCCGATAATCGCCATCCTTGCCTCTTTGGGCATCGTTATAACCGCGGCCTATGTGATTAGAGCGATAGGCCGGGTATTTATGGGTAATTACGATAGCCAAAAATGGCACGACATGAGACCGCTCCTCACCCTAGACAAAATCGCTTTGGTCGGATTTGTCGTCATTCTAGTCGTTATCGGCTTATTCCCTTCGGTTATCGCCCCAATCGTCGAATCGGGAGTTTCCCCGGTTGTAGATAGGTTGCAGGAGGCACAGGAGGCCCAAACAGCCAGTGTCATTGAAAATGTTTACACTGCAGCGTCGATTTTCGTTCAGCGACTGGGAGGTGCATAAGTGAGCGCCCCTTCGCTTGAAGCTATTTTGGCCATTGCTCCAGAGATTTGTCTGCTGTTCCTGGCGATCGTGGTGTTGCTCTATGACCGGGCTTTAAAGCCATCCGAACGCCGCAATCCGGCGTTGATCACTGCCTGGGGAACGTTGGCTATCATCATCATTACCCTTGGGATATGGCTTATCTTGGATCAACCCTCAAAAACACCAACCCAATACTGGGGGGGTATGATCAGCCAGGATCTTTACACGCTGATCTTCCGCTTGGTCTTCCTGGTAGCGCTGATGCTAACCTCCCTGATTTCCATAGATGTCAGAAATCTCCAACGTGGTGAATATTTCGCCCTATTAATAAGCGCAACCATCGGCTTCAGCTTGATGGCTGCATCGACTGATTTGATCATGTTGTACGTAGCCCTGGAAACCGCAGGTATCTCGCTTTACGTGCTCGCAGGTTTTACGAAGGGCGTCTACCGCTCTACGGAAGCGGGCATGAAGTATTTCATCTATGGCGCGTTTGCCACGGCTGTGATGCTGTATGGTCTCAGTCTGCTCTACGGGATCACAACAGAGACGAATATCTATGAGATCGCCAGGGTCATATTCCAAGGTTTGAAGGAACTAGATGCAGCCGTCCTACTGGCCAGTGCGCTGGTAGTGGTTGGATTCGGATTTAAAATCTCAGCAGTTCCCTTCCATTTCTGGGCCCCTGATGTCTACGAAGGCGCGCCATCGCCCGTAACTGGATTCATCTCCACCGCTTCCAAGGCGGCAGGATTTGCTGTGTTTCTCCGGGTCACTACGGCTGGAATCTTCGGACCGCCCGAATCGGCCAATGATTGGTGGGCGATGCTGGTTGCGATGTGCATTGTCACCATGACCCTTGGTAACTTGCTCGCTCTCCGGCAGACAAATATCAAGCGAATGTTGGCTTATTCGAGTATTGCCCAGGCAGGATACGGCATGATCGGCATGGTCGTCGCCCTAACGACGCTAGGGCTAAATGCGGAAAGTGTTGACGGTGCAAGCGCCGTCGTGTTCTTCCTGATTTATTACGTGTTGACCAATATCGCCGCCTTTGGGGTGATTATCGTTTTCAGCAATCTAACCGGGTCGGACGAGATAGCCGATCTAGCAGGGTTGAGTCGCCGGTCTCCTTGGCTGGCTCTTGCTATGATGTTCGCACTGCTGTCTCTTGGCGGTATTCCTCCGACGGCAGGTTTCTTTGGGAAATTCTTCATTTTCAGGGCAGCGGTAGAAGCCGATTTGTGGTGGCTAGCCCTGATTGGAATATTCAACGCCTTTATCGCCCTTTACTACTACTTAAATGTCATCAAAGTAATGTACCTTTACCGGTCCGAGGATGAAGCGATATCTATCCCACTGTCCCGAGCGGCTGGAGTAGCTCTAGCGATTACTGTTTTCGGCATTTTTTACTTGGGAATATTCGCGGATCGGACCTTCGAATGGACGCGAGAAGCCGCGTTGGCGCTCTTTCCATTCTTTGGTTAATTGAATGCTCCGCCAATTGTCCTGAAATGGTGTTGTGATATAATGCACAAACTCTGGCGGCAGCGAGCTTATTGTGTCTAAAAATGATGCTGATCTCGAAAGCGCTGCGAGACTTACCGGTCTTGTAGGTCAAATCGGATGTGTGACCGGTTTCGTTAGCATCCTAATAGTTGGCTTTGCTTTTGCGGTAGGCCGGTTCCTTGACAGCACATTAGGTACAGGCGGAATCTTCACCGTCTTGTTCATGATCGGCAGTTTTCCCATTACCTTATACGCAATAGTCCGTATAAGCCTGGCAAGTCTCAAACGCGCTCAGAAGTCGCAATCTGAGAGTAAGAACAGAAAAATAGAATCTCATTCCGAGGAAGAAACGGAAATATCATGATTAAGAAGAGATACATCCTTCTCATCTGCTTTTTTGGATTATTGGTTTTCGGCTGCTTTTTTTCCTACACGCTGCCGGCGTTACCTTTCATCCAACTCCCGGGCGAAGTGTACCCACCTACTCACGGCAGCTATCCTCTGGGAATCAAAGGGCTCACGAATACCTTCGTTGCCGCCCTGGTCGCCTTCGTTGTCGTCCTGGTTTTGGGATTGAGCTTACGCGCTCGTTCTCGATCATCAGATGAAGTCCCAACAGGCTTCTATAATTTCTTCGAGTTAATAATAGAAGCAGGCATGAATTTTGCGACGAACTTGGCAGGTGCAAAGAAGGCCCGAGATTTCTTTCCCATCTTCATTACCTTAATTCTATATATCCTGGTGGCCAACTGGATGGAGCTGATTCCCGGAGTGGATAGCATCGGTTTCTCCGAATGGGTTCCCCACGCTGCAGGGGTAAAAGCCGCCGAAGCTGCAGGTCTCGAAGAGGGAACGGAAGCTTATGAGGAAGTGTTCCACGATGTAGAGCATCGTGTAGATGAAAGGAATGAATACAACTATAAAGATGGCCCGATACTGCTAAGAGCGGAAGACAATTTGATTGGGATCGGTGATAACGCTGGAAATTGTACTTTCACGACCGATGATCCACGAGCGGGATGCGAACCAGAGAAAGCCGATTGGACAATTGTGCCTTTTCTACGAGCCGCCGCCACCGATTTGAATTTCACCTTAGCTTTGGCGTTGGTGACGATGACCCTGGTCCAGTACTACGGCATAAAATATGTCGGCCTTGGGAAGTACCTGCATAAATTCTTCCCAATTGGAAGAAAAGACTTAAGTGCGATGGCCGAGAACCCCATCAAGGCCATCGATCCAGCAGTCGGCTTACTGGAGTTAGTTGGCGAAATCTCGCGAATAATCTCGTTCGCTTTCCGTTTACTTGGAAATATATTTGCCGGGCAGATACTTCTTTTCGTCATTGCATTCCTTATTCCCGTAGCAAATGTGGTGTTCTTTGGACTAGAATTCTTCGTCGGATTGATTCAGGCCATGGTATTTGGCTTGCTTGCGGTAATCTTCATGACTGGCGCAACTGAAAGCCATGGCGACGACCACGACGAAGAGCACTAATTGAGATAGATAATCAGACGCGCTCCCGATGAGAACCCTCATCAGATGAGTACTCTCAATAAGTGAGCGGAATAGTTATCTTTTAACCTAATTTAGAGGAGATGAAATATGGATGAAGCAGCAGCTCTGGCGCTAGTAACCGGCTTCAAAGCTATTGGCGCTGGACTAGCCATGTTGGGCGCGATTGGCGCCGGTGCCGGTATCGGTATCTTGGTAGGCGGAGCAGTACAAGGTATTGCTCGTAATCCAGATGCTAGTGGCGATATACAGACGAACATGATCCTGGGCATCGCCTTCGCCGAAGCAGTAGCTATCTACGCTTTGGTGGTCGCCCTGATCATTCTCTTCGTACTATAAGCTTTCTGTAAGCGAGAGAGGATGAAAATATGGAAGGTCTAGGCATCAATTTAGGCTACTTGGTCATGCAGATTTTTCTGCTGATCATCCTGGTAATATTGATGAAACAGTTCGCTTATGGACCGATCACTCGGATGCTGGCGGAACGTCAGGCTCGAATTGCCAAGGGCTTGGAGGACGCTCGGCAGGCGGCGATTGCCCGTGATAATGCCGATGCTGAAGCAAAAACGATCCTCGATGAGGCCCGAGCTGAAGCAGCTCAGATGAGATCGGAAGCTACGATCCAGGCAGAAGAAACCGCTGCCGGTATCACTGCAAGAGCCAATGAACAAGCGAAAGATATCATAGCCTCTGCGCAAGATGATGCTGTGAGCGAGCGCAATCGTATATTGGCTGATCTTCGTAGCCAAGTCGCGGGGATCGCTATCGCGGCAGCCAATAAAATCATCGGCGAATCCCTTGATGAAAAGAGGCAGCGAGATATCATCGCTGATTTCTTCTCCAAAGTCCCGGATGACGTCGCCGAACTTTCTGGTGAAAAAGCCACCGTTACCAGTGCTCTACCCCTGACAAGTAAGGAACAGTCGTCTATAAAGAAGACCTTGAAGGTCGATGACATTGTTTTTAAGGTCGATCCAGGGATCCTGGGTGGTCTTATCATTAGGGTTGGTGACCAGGTAGTTGACGACAGCGTCGCCAACCAGATGGCCGGTCTCAGCGATTCGCTTCGAAGCTAATCAAAATCAAAGTGCCCACGTTCATATAAGGGTTATTATTACAACGAACAACTGTTCCAGCTCTTAAAAACGCCGACTATCATATCTGACTAGCAATTGACTTTCATTGAATTGAGGAGAAAACGACAGTAGCTCGTCTCTTCTAGCACCATTAGAGAGACAGCCTAAAAAGGGCCAGGGCGTAAATTCCCTGGCCTTTCTGTTTGTAAACTCAAGTTGATAACTCAAGTTGAAAACTCAAGGCACGAATAACAATCTTTTTTGGATAGAATGAGATTTGGCGGCGCCATTCGAATGACGCACTACCAATATGAGCTGCACAAACGGGCAGGCAACAATCAGCATCAAGCGTAGGACAAACGAGAATGCAACTTAACATAAATGAAGAGTTTATCGCTCCTGATTACAGTGGTTCGACCATCGCCAATATACCGGCAACCATATCGTCACTCCTGAATGCCGAGTTTGCCGGTCTTCCTCCGTTGCTAGAGCCTCTGTGGAAGCCAATGGACGGCCGGGTCAAGCGAATCGTCCTTCTTCTTCTCGATTCGTTTGGTTGGTCTCTGCTTCAGCAGCACCGAGCCGAACTAGATTGGCTCGTCCAAAGAGCGGATGTCAGCGGAAGGATAACTTCGGTATTTCCCTCAACCACTGTCGCCGCATTAAGCAGTCTGTGGACCGGTTATGCACCTGGACAACATGGTCTCGTTGGGCTCAGATTGTTCTTCCCTGAATACGCTGTATTGGGCCAGCTGATAAAATTCACACCCAGCTTCGCGTCCTTCCCAGATTCATTGATTGAGGCCGGTACTGATCCTGCCGATTTCCTCGATGTCCCTGGACTCGGACAGCAGCTGGCCAAGTCAGGCATTCAAACCCATGCCTTCAAGGGTCAAAATATTGTCGACTCCGCCCTTAGCCAGATGCACGATAGGGGTGTTGAGAACGAGTACGGCATCGTCACTTCGGCCGATTTGTTTGTCCAGCTTCGCGAGATGCTCGAGCGAACAGCCGGAACCCCGCTCTACGCTTACGCCTACTGGCCGGCTATCGACACGCTCAGTCACGTCCATGGCCCGTCGCACCCTTCAGTTGGCGCCGAACTACGCGCGGTGCTGAACCAGTTCAAGGACGAGATTCTAGATTCATTGTCGCCGGCTGCGCGGCGTGAGACGGCCATTTTCATTACTGGGGATCACGGACAAATCCTGACCACCCCAGACCAGTATATTTGGCTGGAAGAAGAAACGAAGCTGAATGAGCTGCTCCTTATGCGGCCCGCGGGCGAACCTCGCACTCCATTTCTATATGCAAAGCAAGGGAAAAGTCGTGATCTGCTGCTCTTTCTCGAGGAGCATTTTTCTCATGCACTGCAAGCCTGGGATACCCACGCTGCCCTCCAAGGAGGTCTTTTAGGACCAGGACCTATCTCCGAAAAGGTCGTCCAAAGACTGGGGGATGTGATAACCACGATGCGAGACCGGTATATCCTTTTGACCCCGAAAGAATTGAAGAAGATCAGCGGTTTTCAGGGCAGGCATGGCGGTATGACGGCCGACGAGATGGAAGTACCCTGGCTAGGATTTCATTTGGAACAATAGAGAAATCTGCGATTATTAGTCCATGTGATCAAGTCTCAATGCCATTTCCTTTGCATGAAAGATTACAGCACTTCTTGACACCACCACGTACATTAGATAGCATCACTTTCTGATTCTGCCGCAGGCCAGCAATTGTGATACAGCGAATGGATTAACGAGGAATTATGAGCTCCCCATCTACGCAAGAACCGAAACCGATTCTCACTGACCAGCTTCGCGTATGGACGGCTGGAATCATCGATCCCATTGTCACCCTTTTAGCTCGCCTTCATGTTTCCCCCGATCTGCTTACCATTCTGGGGATGTTGCTGCATATCCTCTATGCATGGCTAATTGCTAGCGGGTACATGACCATCGCTGGTATCGCCATATTAATTTTCGTACCCTTGGATGCTCTTGACGGATCTTTGGCCAGGAAAATTGGTCGTACGGGTGGGAAATTTGGGGCCTTCCTCGATTCAACCTCTGACCGGATGGCTGAGATCATACTTTTCGTTGGCTACATCTATTACTTTGGAACGCGAGATGACCTCTGGATGACCGCAGCAGCCTATGCGGCATTAACAGGCTCGCTGATGGTTAGCTACACGCGTTCTAGAGCTGAGTCGCTTGGTTTTTCGTGCAAAGTTGGTTTATTCACCCGGGTCGAACGGTACGTCGTCATCATTGTGACCTTAATACTTAGTTTGCCAGAGGTGGGTTTGGTGATTCTAGCCCTGGGAACTTACATCACATTCGGACAGCGGGTCTATCACGTTTGGCGGCAATCCAAGGCCTTAGCTGCTGGTGAAGAGTCAAGCGAATAGCCAGATATAGAAGCTCTCTGAAGTTCGACAATAAACGCGAGGCATACGATAGTAGGAAGTAGAACGGGCCATAGAATTAATGAGACGTAAATTACAGGTCGAACCCTATTGGTATGTTATCGGCGCGTTTATAGTCGCCGCGGGTTTCCTGTTTATAAGGCACTTGACTGGGGGAGATACACCGGATCGAGTTGCACTCACAGTCCCAGTTTTAGACTTCGACATTTACTGGTATGGAATCATCATCGTCGCCGGCATCGCCCTAGGCGCCTATGTGACCTCTAAGCTTGCCGGTGAGCGAGCCGAGCAGACTTTTCAAGAGGAAGTTAGGGCTGACATCCGGCGCGTACCGATCTCAGCCCTGGAACTGCCTCTGGAACTCGAAAGACGACTAAGGAAACTCAGTCTGGGTACACTGGGAGCTATCTTGTATCAGTGGGGACTTAATTCAATGGTTCCTGGGTTAAAGGATCCAGAGAACGCGACCTTGCGGGAAAAATTGAGCGCCCATGATGGTATTGATGAGCAATGGTTGGAGGACGCTCCATGGCGACAGTGGAACCCCGAATACGTATGGAGCGGCGTGGTCTGGACGCTCGTTTTTGCCATCGTCGGCGCCCGTCTATATCACATATTAACCCCGTCACCTAGCATGGCCGAAATTGGCATCAATTCGGCGCTGGACTATTTCCGGCACCCTCTTCAGCTGGTCAATATACGGAGTGGCGGTCTGGGAATCTATGGGGCCGTCATCGGAGGGCTGCTAGGGCTCTTCGTGTTCTCGAAGCGGCAGCGAATATCAACAATCGCCTGGGCGGACCTGGCTGTCGTCGGTCTGGCCCTTGGACAAGTGATCGGTCGATGGGGAAACTTCTTTAACCAAGAACTTTACGGACAACCGACAGACCTTCCGTGGGCGATCAAGATCGACCCAGCGAACCGGTTGAACGACTTCACCCAATTCGAAACATTTCATCCCACATTTCTTTACGCCTCTATCTGGAGTCTTATCACCTTTTTGATTCTGCTCAGGCTGGCCCGAAAACATCGCCAAAGTCTCTATACTGGGGACATCACGGCTGCTTATTTCCTGCTGTTCGCTACCGGCCGAATCTTGACCGAATTAGTTCGTCTCGATAGCCGGACCTTCGCCATCGGAAGCCTGGATTTTGGCATGCCGATCGCTTCCGTCGTGTCCCTCGTCATCGGCGTTGCAATGGCTGCTCTCCTCATCTGGCGCCACGTCATCTCTAAGCCCCCTCTCAAGGCCTAGTTGATGATCAAGACGACAGGTCTTACAAAACAATTCGACGACTTCACCGCAGTAGACAACCTCACTTTCAATATCCCATCCGGTCAGCTGCTAGCTCTTCTAGGTCCAAATGGCGCTGGAAAAACGACCACTGTTCGCATGCTGAGCGCCATCCTTCGGCCCACGAGTGGTAAGGCGTTCATAAATGGGCACGACGTCGTTCAAGAAGCAGATCTTGTCAGGCGCGAAATTGGCTTATTAACCGAGCAGCCGGGCCTCTATACTCGTTCGACGGGTCTTGAGTACCTAGAGTTCTTTGGAAGCCTCTACGGGATGAGTAAAACCGATTCTCACGACCGAAGCAAGCAGTTGTTCAGGCGCTTCGGGATGGCTGAATATGAACTCCGCCGGCTTGGCGAGTACTCAAAAGGCATGCGACAGAAAATCGGCTTGATGCGGGCCATGTTGCACCATCCATCTGTGTTGATGCTCGACGAACCCACATCGGCGATGGATCCCCACAGTGCTAAGCTGGTTAGAGATGCGATCATCGAGCTAAAAGACGATAAGCGAGCGATTATTGTTTGCACCCACAATCTGGTTGAGGCTGAGCTGCTTGCTGACAAAATCGCGATCATTAGTCGCGGTCGCATCATCGCCCAAGGAAATCCCGAAGACCTCAAGCGGCAGCTGCTTGGCAGACGTCTGTTCGAGCTGCATCTCGATGATACGGTCGATGGTCACCTTGACGGTATAGGTATGATTATCGACATCGAAACTATCGACGTCGACTCGGTCGACGCCCGATCCCTCCGATACCGGACTGACGATCCGCAAATGATGAATCCACAGCTAGTGAAATACCTCACCGAAAAGGGAATTGGCGTCGTTTCACTTCACGAAATATCGGCAAGCCTCGAGCAAGTTTACCTGCAGGTTGTCGAGTCAGATCTTTCCGAAGGCACCCAGACCAATGAGGGTGATGAACGCGAGCCAAATGCAATACCGGCTCAGTGAACGCGAGAATTTTTTACATAATATTCGATATCTGATATTCCTTGGATATATCTGAAATATGACTGCGCTAAAAAACCGTGATTTCTTTGGATATCGAGACCTGAAGATCTCGCTGCTCATCACTCGGAGAGAAGTTCGGGATGCCTTCCGAGATTGGCGAATAATTATCCCGATCCTTATTTTAACTCTCGGTTTTCCCATCCTGGCATCTATTACTGCAAGGTTTCTCATAAATTTCGCCGAAAACTATGGGGCGGAGCTCGTTGGTGAGAGATTGATACCTTTTCTGCTCCTGGTTATTGGTTTCTTTCCAATGTCTTTCTCACTGGTAATCGCCCTGGAGACTTTTGTCGGTGAGAAGGAACGAAAGAGCTTAGAACCTTTGTTGGCCACCCCTTTGACGAACACTCAGCTATATGTCGGCAAAATGCTGGCTGCCTTCGTGCCACCATTGTCGACTAGCTTCCTTGGAATAATCGTTTACGTGATAGGACTGGCTCTTATCACCCAGTGGCTCGTGCCCTTCCCCTTGTTGATGCAGGTCCTTTTACTTACGACCATTCAGGGGATCATTATGGTCGCTGCGGCTGTCATCGTTTCTGGACAAACAACGACGGTGCGAGCGGCGAACTTGCTGGCAAGCTTTATCATCGTCCCAATGGCTCTGTTACTCCAGTTTGAGGCAATCGTACTGTTTTGGGGCAACAGCGGCGGTTTGTGGTGGTTGATCTTAGCCCTTGGAATGACTGCAGCTGTGCTTGTCCGCATGGGAATTAAGACATTCAGCCGTGATGCATTGTTGGGCCAGGATATCGACCAGATCCGGTTGGGATGGATGTGGCAGGTATATTGGAACCGCCTGACCGGTCGGATATCCGGTCGCCGCTATCCGGCTGTCCACCAGTGGTTCCGCAGCCTATTCTCACTATTGCCCGAGCTAGGTCATCCATCTTCCATCCTCCTGATAACGTTTTTCGGGGGTCTTCTCCTGGGGGTTATCTTGACCCGCTTGTATCCCCTCCCAGAGCAGCTCAGCTCTAGCATACGGGCTGACAATATCGCTTCCAATTTAACCAATATCCAAGATCAATTAACCCAACTGCCCAGCGTTATCTTCTGGCAGAATCTGCGCGTGATCGCTATAGCCGCGCTGTTAGGCATTTTCACCTTGGGAGTGACCGATATTCTGATCTTTATGCTGCCTTGGACACTTGTTGGCTACCTCGGTGCTCAAATAGCGGCAAATGGAGGAAACCCTGTCCTGTTCTTTGTTACTGCAGTTCTGCCTCATGCGCTGTTTGAGCTGCCCGCTCTAATTCTGGCTGGAGCAGCAGCGCTTAGATGGCACGCAACTGCCTTATCGCCGCCACCAGATCGTACCGTCGGCGAAAGCTGGCTGCTTGCGGCGGCAGATTTTGTGCGCGTCATGGTCGCTTTGGTTATCCCGCTCCTGATAATCGCTGCTTTGGTGGAGGCAAATGTCACCCCACGGGTCGTAATATGGATCTATGGAAATTAGCGTTATCGCTAGAAATTATAATTAATCCAACTTATTAACAATTCGCTGGGTTGTCTGGCTTCTTCATGTAATTCCTCTATGTTTTATCTACGCTTTGATTCCGCGGTCTTGCCACCCGATTTCGCTCTGATAAACTTGCGCGTATGAATCGCTCTAAAATGTCAACTATCTTGGCAATCGCCATCGCTGCCCTGGTTGTGATCGCCGCAGTCGCCATTGGATGGTTCATATTCAAGGGAGATCCCGCCCTCCTTCGTGATGCAGCGGTTGCTGATGATCAGATCTCCCCAAATGCCGATGGCGACCAGGACGCAACCAAGATAAGCTACGAGATCACTCGAAACTCGAATGTCTCAATCTACTTTGAGGATGAAAACGGGGAGCGATTCTATTTCCGAAATGATCAGCCAAGGGGTGCCGGTGAGTACAGCGTATTGTTTAGCGGAGTGGTCGATGGATACACGGTTCCTGACGATGAAATTGAAGGGGAGATATTAGCCAGGTTGCTGCGAGATGGTCAATACACATGGACAATACAAGCCATAGACGATCAGAACCGGTTGGGGACAAGCAGCGGCTCGATAGCTATCGTCGAAGCTGACAGCGTTTTGCCTGAATTACGGGATTTCGGTCTAGACAAGAGAGATTTTACACCCAACCGGGATGGCATCGCAGACCGGGTCCAGATTCAGTTCTTCTTACCAAAGGAGGTTGTGCAAACTCGAGTATTCCTACTGACGCCAGATGGATCGGAACTTCCCGTTGCCGAGCTAGAACGAGGAGTGGCGGCTGGAGAGCCGGGGTGGCATATCTTCGATTATGAAGGCGGCGTGGACAACAATGCAACTCCACCTGAAGATGGAATCTACCCGGTGATCGCCATCGTGGAAGATGCAGAAGGGCAGCGGATAAAGGTAGTAGACGAACTTACTATTCGATTTGGCGGTGTACCAAGGGCAGAAATAATCTCTCCTGCTATTGGTGATACAGTTCAGTTCGACGCGACGGCGGTGGCTCTCTGCGAAACAATCGGATTTACATTTACTGTCCAGAATTACGGGACCACACCAATCAGGACCTCTGGTCCGCCACCTGGCACAGTCTACGATTCAGATTGGAACTACAACACCCTTGGTTGGCATACTGAGTCGGGAGCATGGAGAGTAGCCATTGGCTATGAAAATGAAATAGCAAACTATCCCTATCGCTGGGCACTTGGTAGCGAAGATGACTTGGAGAAGATTGGCGATTATTATTACCTCATGCCGGGTGAACGCGCGGTCGTGACAGGCGGCATCCGGGTGGTAGATGTCTTTGGAGATCGAAATCCCCAGCCGGTATGGGCTGGCTTGATTCACGAGGACGTGGAAATCTCTCTGTTCAACAACCGCGTCGATCCCCATAGTATCCTGGTTGACTTACCGGATCCGGAACATATAGAGGAGTGCGAACCACGTGAGATTCCTGAATTCGACTAAGCCGCCGACTAGAAAGAGTAAATTGTGACCGGGGTAACTAGGGCGGGCCTGATATTTGGTGCGCTCGCATTCTTCTCCAACCTGACCATGGGCCTGTTTGCTCTCAATATTTGTGCTCCGTTTTTTGGGGTTATTTGGGGTGTTGCGGCGGGTATCGCCAGCGTATCCTGGTCGGAGTCCGCTGGCGAGGACAGCTCATCGGCTGCGCTTGGCGCCCGAGCCGGGGCTCTTGCTGGCGTGGGCGCCTTTTTGGGTCTTGCCGTCGGAATGACGATATGGTTCTCAATGATGGGAGGTCAGGAAACTAGTATTGACCTGACACGTACCTTCGCCAACGAACAAGGATTGGATTTACCGGATAGCACCTACATGCAAGAGCTAGCAAGGTATAGCCTTGTCCTCGCCACTTGCTGCTTTGGATTAGTTAGTGTCGGTGTGCTGGCAGCCACAGGCGCAATTGGGGCCTATTTCTACGACTCATCACAAAACAAGTCCATATAATCGGCCGCTAAACTGTACATAATCTTGGCGCATTTCCAGGTGTATTTTAGCCGATTACTTGACATATCTTTCGACCACTCTATGAAGATACTAATCTCGATATTGAGATCGTCTGGCAAACAGCAGAACCGCATTTTTCACCGCATTTTTCATCTTGCTTGACGGCGTTTTTTGCAGTATCATGCGCTAGTATTTTGGTACTCATTCACACTGTACGAGGGTTCTATTTTGACCCACCTTCGAATTAGTCCACGATTCCATCTCTAAGGAGGAGATCAAGCCATGTTTAAGAAGAAAGTTCATTGGATTTTGTTGGCTCTGGTAGTATTTTCGCTGGCCCTGTCGGCCTGCGAAGTGGATCCAGAAATCGTCACCCGCATTGTTGAGGCAGCTCCAGTAATCCAGACACGGTTAGTCACCGAGTTCCAAGAAACACAGGTTGAAGTAACCCGAGTTGTTGAGACCACTGAAGAAGTCGAAGTGGAAGTAACTCGCGTGGTTATGGTCGAGGAAGGCGCCCTCGGTTCAGCGGAAAGACCGATCAAGGTACTATTCGTGCCATCGGTTGACGTGGATGCTATTGTCGCTGGCGGCGAAGTACTCGCGGATGCCCTGACTGACGCCACAGGCTTCGAATATGAGGTCAGCGTTCCCACGAGCTATGCGGCTACAATCGAAGAAATGTGCGCATCGCCCGATGATACTCTCGCTTTCATCCCTGCCCAGGGTTATGTGTTAGCCAATGATCGCTGCGGAATCACCGTTGGTGGAGCGGCAGTACGGTTTGGTTTGGC
>DASRZI010000574.1:0-4987 GCA_035686605.1 Candidatus Zixiibacteriota bacterium | reverse complement strand
TTTATTTTGAGTCAATGCGCCGTCTTTACGCTTTAGGGGAATCAGGCTATAATGCCCGTCGAAAATGGGCCGTTAGCTCAGTTGGCAGAGCAGGTGACTTTTAATCACTTGGTCAGGGGTTCGAATCCCTTACGGCCCACCTTATATACAGGGAAAGAGATACCGCCAGCACCATATATGGCGGTATCCCTTTTAGTTTTCCAAAAAACGACCCACCCCATTATGAGCTCAGATAACAATTACCCGGACTTCTACTCCTGAAGTTGGGGTTTCGAGTCCTGCCTGGGGTGCCTAATATGCGACAGATTCTGTTCGATCAGCTCCATATATTGAGGCTTCTCTTTTTGCGGCACAGCGTCAGTTGGGCAACTGGTTATGCAACTGCACTCAACAACGGTTGGTGACAAGGAGCAAATGAAAAGTGTAAATCGGGGCTGCTAGCAGTTAAAGAACCTAGAACCTTTGCTAGCACATGAGCGCCGGAGTAACAATCCGTTTGTGGAAATCGAAGATCAAGTTGCGGGAAGGATTCTCGTCTTCTTCCTAAAGGATATCGAACCTGTAATTGAGCGCCTGCGGGGGATTTTCAAAACCATCGAAAGAATACGGCGGCGTGTAGTTAATGACGAGGAATTTGACTACGAAAGCCATGTATGCTATCCACCCACTTGAAATCATCCGGATAGTAAAAGCGGCCGGATGTGCCGCCCACTTTCGAGGTTCATGTCAAAAACTCTTCATGCACGCTTGTGCCGAGCCCCAACATGACATCGCATATAAAGGGGCAATAGATCTACCGCAGGGAAAACGAAAAGAACTGGAGTGGATAGCGACCTCCGCCTAGCGGGCAGACAATGCCCGCCAAAGGTTCAGGAGTGGCGCAAGGCGAGTTGAATAGACAGAATCTGACAACTCTCATTTTGCGTATTATCTGGGCTAGCCTCAAGAGAAGATACACGCGCATTGGAGCGTATAGAAAACAAAGAGTTGTGCACAATATTGTCAAGTTAGTGACAACTAGACTTGCCCGTCACATGGACTGATCTACAATCCTACTTCGGCTAGTGTTTAGCTTGTTTCCAACCACTATCACAGGTTCAGTGTGATATGTTCAAGCCGATAAACGTTATCTTTAATCATGAGGAAGGTGAGGCAAACAGGTATGCCGAAGCAACAACATCGCCAAACTTGCCAGCGCGCAAGCACTTGGAACGCGGCAGCGATCCCCTTTGTCAGCAACCGCTAGCATGAATCATATCCTTTGCGTTTTGCATTGGCTGATTGAATCGGCCGGAGCTATAAATTGACAGAGCAAATATCCTTTGGCAAAATGCCGCTATCGTTCTTCGACGCCAGGAGACTCAGAAAGTGTTCGGTCAGCAAAATTCGCGAGTATATGGACCTATCTAGCTGCCTCATTTGCCAAATTACACTGATTCCTTCGCCTAGTCGTTCTTGCGTCGGACCATTCTTCAGTGAAGCCAGCACGTCGGCCGTAATTAGGTCATGAAACGATTTGGATCAGTTAGTTCAAAAAACTCCGGTCGGTTGAGAAGTTGGTCTCTGCCGCTCATTGCAGCCGGCATAATGTTGATTCTTGCCTGGTTTTTCGTAAGCGTCTTTCGAGTGAATAGTGTATTTCAATCTCTGTCAGATAGCCGGCAGGAGATCGTTACCCTGCTCGAGAATCGATCCGTAACCAATATCGATCCTGAAGATGCAGAGCGACTTGTGCAGAATATCCGGCAGGATGTTCTCATCTTAAAATCAGTGGTTGGACCAATCGTCACCATTGGACCAGAGCTTGGCTGGGTGCCGAAGATCGGACCCCTCCTCGCCGCCAGCCCTGACTTGCTTATCATGGCCGATGCCGGTAGTGAAGGAGCTTTGTTAGCCTTTCATGCCGTAAAACCAGCATTGACGATGCTGCAAGAGGGAAACGCCACCTACACAACGGAATTCCCAGACCTGGTGCGTAGCCTCGCCGGGGCACGTCCCTTGCTAGCGGAAGCAGCCGCGTCCACAGAAACCATGATTCAGGCTCGAAATCGTCTTCAACACGTTGATCAACTACCATGGCGAATTCAGAACGCCTTGAACCAAGTTGATCCATTGCTGCCATCGCTGCAAAGTGGTCTGATCGTGAGTCAGGTATTACCAGAACTCATGGGTATCGACGGTCAACGTTCGTATTTGATCGTTGCCCAAAATGAGGACGAGTTGCGACCAACGGGGGGCTTCATCAGCGGCGCGGGTGTTTTCGTCGTTGAAAGTGGCAACCTGCAATCGCTAGATTTTGAGAGCGCGGAAAATGTAGATGACTACGAGAATAAACCCTATGACCTTCCGCCAAAACCATTCACCGAATTCTTGGGAATGGACATCTTTCTCTTTAGAGACGCGAATTTCTGGCCTGATTTTCCTTCATCTGCAGAGAAAGCCATGGAACTCTACACCTATGGCCAGGGAGGAAAACTTGACGGTGCAATCGCCATAGACCAGAAATTCCTGCAATTATTGCTCGCCGCTATTGGGCCTGTGGACGTGCCGGAATTCGAGAAAGAGGTAAATGGCGATAACGTGATCTCCGAGATGAGAGCCCAGTGGCATCCTGAATCTGAGGATGAGGGGAATCCCACAAGCTGGATCTTGAACCGCAAATCCTTCATGGGACCGTTGGCAAATGCCTTATTTAACAAGATCAGCCTCGAATTACATTCGCTTGACCTGTTCAGTCTGGCCCAGGCTCTTCAAACTGCGATTGAGACGGGTCACCTTCAGATTTACATGCGTGATCCCGAGGTTGCAAGATCACTGGCAAAAACCGGTTGGGATGGCCGATTGGATCCTGAAACTGGAAGCGACTTTCTAATGATCGTTGACACAAATCTAGGATTTAACAAGACCGACGCGGTGATAGACCGGCACCTGAGCTATCAAGTAACCCTCGATCCTGGAGGCCAAACTCAGGCAAATGTAGAGATTACATACCTGAATCGCGCGCAACCATCAGAACAGCCATGCCAACCAATAAAACTTTATACATTAGACTTGACATACGACGATCTAATTAACGATTGTTACTGGAACTATGTCCGGGTTTATTCGCCTGCAGGTAGCCAACTCATTAGTGCGAGTGAGCATCCCCTACCTGGCAATTTGTTGTTATCAGGCCAAGAGTGGCCCGGTCAGGCTCGACCCGTCGCCGATGCATCTGAATCCACAACAACCTTTGACAACTTCTTGTTCATTGAACCAGGACAACAAGAAATCGCCCAATTTACTTATACCCTGTCTTCAGTCATCGAGCAATCTCTACATGACACCAAACATTACAATTTGTTGATAGCAAAGCAGGCAGGTACCAAAGAAATGCCAATATCAGTCACCATAACATTGCCCCCGGAAACCAGGCTACTTGAGACCTGGCCAGAAGCGACGAATATTCGTGATCAGGAAATTACTTTCTCCGCCAATTTGGCAACTGATCTTACTTTCAGCGTACGATACGAGTAGAAGTGGGGGAATATCATGTCGAAAAGAGGATTTTCTTCACAGATCAAAAATCGGATCGCTCTGAGAAGGGCTTATTTTGTCATATTACTCACCATCATCTTGTTGATAGCTATCCTTCCGGCTTACGGTGAGCATAAGTTTAGTGGCCCCCAGCAAACCTGGCCTAGCCGTACCCCAACCTCGTCTGGAAGTACCCCTGAACCGCCAACCTCGCCCCCAGAAGAAACGCGATCACCAGAAAATACACCGGTTCCTCCGAGCAGCACACCATCAACAGCCCCGACCGCCACCCAGAGTGCTCCCGCTGCAACCACGACCGCTACTAATAGCGCTCCTGCGACAGCCCCAACCGCCACCCAGAGCGGTTCTGCTACAGCCACGCTCATTTCAAGCCCAGAGACATCCCCAGTTGCCGGGACGGAAACAGCACAGCCCACTGTTATTTTTCCGACCAGCCTACCTTGTGGTTCTTTGCCAACGGTCACCACCCGTCGTGTGGTCACCGTTCGAACCGGACCTGGCATTGATTATGAAGCGGTCACTACGCTTTACTATTTAGACGCGCGACCAATTGTTGGGCGAGCCCAGTATGACCCGTGGTGGTTGATACAATTGAGTGCCAACGATCAGGGGTGGGTGTCCGATCGGGACGTTTCCGTTCAAGGTTATATTGGTGCAGTGCCAGTGCTTTCGATAACAGACACAGAGGAAGAGTCGCCTCCAGATGTATCTGCTTGGTTCCCCACCCCAAATCCAATCTGTACACCTCCGGTCTCGGAGGTGGTCAATTTGGCTACAGCGACCGCCAGCCTGACTCCAATGACAATGACCGTTGAATCAACTTCGGCTCAAGCTGCTGACTCTAATGACCAAGCTTCTCAAATACCTGATGAAAAACCAACAGAGTCTGGGAGCTTCACCGCCTTGCCACCCTCACCCCCGGCTCCAAGCGCCGCGTATCACTGGCTATTAATTGTAGGTATAGCTTTCATACTAGCCGGCGTTGCATTCTATCGCCTGCCACGACGGAGAGGTTGAGAAGCTTGGTGGAGTAACGAATGGAGGCACAGTGTCCAGGTAAGATTCTCAAATGAGTCAATTCGGTCCAATATCATATCGCCTAGCCAGCATTGTGATAGCATTAAGGTACATGGCTAGTCTTTCAAGATGGAACAAAACCACAGTCAATCAACCCAATCCAGGATCACGAACTCTATCGTCAAGTATGAGTGGTTGGTGCTCGCGTTTCTACTTCCCTTGGTACTCTTTCCCCGCCCAGTCTCCTCCATACTTCTACTGATCATCCCGGTGCTATGGCTAGCGCGCAAGCTGAATACCGGTCATTTCATCATCGGCACTCCGGCCGATTGGACCATTCTCCTTCTGTTGGTAATGCTCCTGGTTAGCCTCTATGCCACATTTGATTTAGCTTTCAGCACCCCCAAGGTGATCGGCATCGTCTATGGCATCG
>DASRZI010000573.1:0-3699 GCA_035686605.1 Candidatus Zixiibacteriota bacterium | reverse complement strand
GTCGGGGGCCTCTATCAGAGTATCCAAGGCTTTGTCATCTTGTCGTTGCTAATGATAAGCCAGTTCCAGTAATGGCGGCTTGACAACCCCTTGGAAATAGCTGTGCAAGGCTTGGTTTTCTTCTTCATATAGGTGGAGTTTTTCTGCTGCTTCCTGGAGGCTCTCTAGCGACCCTTCGGCAGCCAACACCCGGTACGCCGTTAGAGGTGGGCCACTCTGTATTTTGTTCGCATACACATAAGTTTTCCCAGTAGTATATAGAAGTCCGGATTCTCACTCTTATGGGACTGAGATGCTTCCATGTTCTGCCTGGAGCCCTTTACTATGATCGCCATTTTGCGAATGCTGGCCTGGAATCCATGTCGCCTGCTCGTTGATTGTGCGACATGAATCTGTTGGCAAGCGCTACCCATTTGTACGAATGGTATGATGATTTTGATGGAGCACCGGTGAGCATACCGACCAAGCTTGGACCAGTACTGACGATTGATTGTGTAGTTAACTCCCATTTGGGACTCGATTAAACTAAAAATCATCGAACCAGAAAGGGGTGAGCCTTATTCTGTGATAACTTGGGTTGTTTCACTGAGCAACATTGCGAGCGAACTTATGGTCTAAAATATCGCTCGTTTTAATTGACCATTTCCTGTTGGTGGTTGCTCGTATTGCTAGTTGGTCCAAAAATATGGCCGTTTTAATAGACCTATTTATCATACATCTGATAAAAACCTCCTCCCCATCTTTAAATTACGGAAATAGTTGGTTCTTGGCTGTTGAAGAAAGAGGTCGTTTCCAAGAGAAAGGTCACATGGACGTAGATAATGGTAGTTTTACGACCCTATTGAAACAAAGAAACTGGAACTGACATGATCTTGCTTGGAGCATTGTTCACATTCGCTGGGATATGAATCGTGCATACGAACACAAATTATTTCTCGCCACCTCTGGTGGGAGTCATATAAATTGAGGCTGACGCGTCATGAAAGGGGGAAAAAGTGGGCGCGACAAGACTTGAACTTGTGACCTCACGGACGTGGATCAAATATCGGAGCGCTTGTCTCCAATCCTCTTCCATTATGGTTCGAGTCCATTGACTGATCCTGACTCCTTTACCGTCTTCTCGAATAATTATCTGGTCAGTTTTTTCTAACTTAGGGTCACGCTGGAGCCCGATTATCTGACCAGTTTAATCCAGGGCTGACAAGATAATGGGTGATATCTGTAATGATTATCTTATTAGTTAACGCTGACTTCCCTTATCTCCTTCAACACTATTGAATACCGCTTACTTCACGCGCAGACTCAATCACTTTAGGCGAGACATTCAGGATCGGCAACCAATTGGAGGTTGTTCTGCCATCCGGAGATGCCTGGGTAAAGCACTCATGTCCTAAAGTGAGTCAAGATCTGTCGTTCGGAAGGAAATTTTATACACTATTGGAGTGTCTGTGTACTTCCTCAGTAGCGGCGATCTCAGTATACGTACAATGAAATCGTCATTCAGTTTACACTGCCGTGCGCGCATCCTGACACCCTATCAAAAACACCTCGAAGTTCATGAAGAACGGCACACAACGAGTATATACAGCCAGCGATCCCCAGAGGTTATTGGGCGGCCAATTCATTGGTGGCCAATTCATTGGCGGCCAATGGGAGTAGGTCGCTCGGATCCAGGGGTTTACGGCCGTGGCCTGGATAGACGATATTGGGGCCGGCGGCGATAAGCCCGTCAAGACTCGTCTTCAGGAGCGGCCAAGATTCGGCATAGAAGCGCTGCAATCTTGGATGACCTCGCGTCGTGGTGAGGAGATCTCCTACAAAGGCCGCATCACTGACCAGCAAGCTGCTTGAACCAAAGGTGTGCCCGGGCGTATGCAGAACCGTGGCATCGATTCCTATGGTAGACAGGCTATCTCCATCCTCGAGGATAATATCTGCAGGTGTCGGTGGCGTCGGCCATATTCTCTGGATTGCAGGAAACAGCCGCATAACCAACTTACCGATCCCTTTCGCCGTTCCAAGCCGCGTTTCGCCACGAGCCAGGGCCTGGCTGTCCGCTCGGTGCACGGCAACCGGCGCCCCGGTTAGATCTCGCAAAGCGTCCGCGCTGCCATAATGATCGATATGGGCATGGGTGATAAAGATCAGATTGAGTTCGCCATACCCAGCAGAGGCCATTGACCTAAGGATTCGTTTTTCCTCTCCAGGGATGCCCGCATCAACCAATATCAGACGGTCATTCTGCTGCACCAGATAAGCGCAAGACATGAGCAGTTGTACAAGGAGTACTTTCTCAGTCATTCCCAGCCCTTACTCTCATATTCCAGGGATCTACTTGAGGTAATCAATCCAGGTATTCGTCCACTCTGGGTCAGCTCGAAGGAGTCGTTTCTTCTTTAGATTTTGCTTCATGATCCTTCGAATGCTAGGGTCGTCACTGTCCATCCACTTTTCCATATACGGTTTACCAATATCAGGATGAGCCGCTACGGCGACGCTCCAGCAATATCCCAAAGCCTTGGAAAGGATTCTAAATTCGTTGGATCGACGATCTTTCTCCTCAAGTAGAGAGCCTGTAATTCGGTCTAGAAGCTGAAGCACGCGTATTCCGACATGGGTCTCAACCAATAAGACGGGCTCACATAATCCCGCAGCCGCCGCTCGCCTCTCTAAGAGGTTGCCCCCGCTCCATTCGTCCATCTCAATCATGAGCGCATCCAATTCGGAGCTACCATAACGCTGCAAGGCCATTGCCACCCCCTCCCGAATTCGCCATCGTTCGTCGGATGCACACTGCTTGAGAGTTACCATTGCCTCGAGGTTGCCGCCCTCCAGCAGTTTCCCTAGCCCAAGAACACCGCAAAAGGCCAATAACTCTTGAGGTGTATTCGTTGGAGCCACAGTTGAGTCAAAGGTCAGCAAATAGTCAAACCATTCGGCCGTTCCTTCCTCGGCTGCAGCTTTAGCCAGCTCGATATTCCCACGAGGACCGGGCAATCGTGATTCACGAAGCAGGTACGCCTCCCAATCGCTGCTCTCACGCAGTATTTCCCGGTAATACTCGACTTTGCTCATGCTGGACAAAGGTGATCCTTCTTGTATGACTTTGGCCGAATGTAGTTGTCTCTACATAGATTTCTCGGGCGTGCTTATTCACATAGCCTGAGATATCGTCATTTATGACAGAGATCCATGAATCAAAGATCTGGGTACTAGATGGGCATGGACCAAATGCGAATTTTGCGATCGGCCGCTCCCACAGCAAGCCAACGACCATCCTGAGAGAAAGCAGCAGAACCCACGGACTTGGCCGTGAAAGCCAGTTCTCCCTGCTGAATCCAATCCTTCACGGACATGATATCAACCCGACCTTCTAGAAGAACAGCCGCCAGCTGCTCATCATCTGAGAATGCAATCCCTCTGGAACTCGGTACGATCGGCCGGACAACCCTTGCCACTTCCCAAGTCTCTGTATCCCAGAACTTGATCGTTTGCTCATAACCAAACGACATCAAATATCGACCATTCTCCACGAATTTAATGTTCATCACAGCAGTTTTGTGACCGGTCAATTGGCCGGCGGACTCACCTGATGGAAGATGCCATAGGTATATATCGTCACCTAAACCACAGGTAGCGAGGATAGTTCTATCTGGAGAGAAATCGACAGATGAAAGATTGTTTTTGTTGGCTTTGACA
>DASRZI010000572.1:0-5918 GCA_035686605.1 Candidatus Zixiibacteriota bacterium | reverse complement strand
GCTGAGTACAACCAAAATGAAACAAAGCCGAGATGATTACTACAAGCATGACTAGAACCTTTGCCATCCGAAGAGAAACACCATTTTGTCTCATGGTCAGCCTCCTTTTATTTCAGACACGTTTGCCTGAACTGTAAAGGTCCTAAAATTTATTAACCGATGCATAGACAATATAACACAATTTCAGACACACCATCCAACAAGAAGAGATCGTGCACTGCATCATCATAGTAGCCAGCAATTGGGCAGGCTTTGAGTCCCGTTACTGTTGCCGTAAGGCACAAGTTTTGTACGACATGCCCCGCCTCTAATAATGCATAGCGGTATCCCCGTTCACCGTACTTCCATTTAACGCGTGGTGTGCAACCGCTGATAAAGATAACAGCACCCGCCTCAAACGTCTCGGCTTGAACAAGGCACGATTGAGCAACAGCTTTTGCATTCGGACAAGTGCCAAGCACTTCAAGATAATGACCGCGAGGTTGGTAATGTAACAGCGAACTTTCGTTCAAGCCGTCAAGCCTCAAGGCCAAGATATAAATCTCTAGCGGATATAAAGCGCCCGCTGAAGGCACATGCCGGTGAATTGCATCCTCCGTAACGGCTGAATCCCTGAGTCCATATCCATAGAAAAGCAGTGTAGAGAGCTTATCCAGCTCAAGTGAGTGATCGGGATCGAAGGCTATGTCGCTACAGCGATCTTCAAGCGCCCTTTTCAGTGATATCGACTTTGGCAAGTTTGGGGAAGGCATCGTAATCTTGTCGCATGTTGAATAATGTTTTCCATGAAGAGCAATAAACTCTTCCTTGTCGGCAATGTCAGATTGAAAAACGTATTTATTGGCCAGCATTACGGGATCTTGATTATCATTGAGAAAAGCAAAGTCAGCTTCAGGAAACAGCTTGGTGTTCTCATGGTACCATTCGGAGATTGATTCCTGAGGGTGGACCGATCCTGATAAAAGATCGTCGATAGGTGTGGTTTTCATCTCCTCAATCTCCCTCCTTTTAAGGAAACGGATGAGGATCCATATTGCGTTCAACGGCCCATGAGTTCGGATTGATGTGCTCCGGTTGAACAAGTCGCTTTGTGGGTAATGGATAATAATCTCCCCAACAAAGCGGAACCAGGCCCGGTACGATTGAACGCACAACGCGGATATTAATAGCTGCCACCTCCGAGGGAGTCATGTCCAACATATACAGTGTGTACCCCTTTTCAGAGAGCTTGTTAACAGCGCTGTTCAACTCTTCAGCTGGAGAAGCAAAGCTGTATGCATCGGCGTATTCTTCCTGCGAAATATCCTGCTTCAATAAGAAATCGACTGCGCCCATCATCGACTGGTGTTGATAGAGGAAGAGATGGTCGGAAAATGTTGCCGGCCTGAATCCGATTTGCTCTTCTTCACCTAGAAGACCCTTGCTTACAACCAGCTCGCGAGCACCCTTCCAGCTTAGAGCAGCCTCGAGGAATGCTCGTTTCGCAGCCACCCGGGGGTTGAGCCCACATCCGGCGCCGCAGGAAAAGGAAATCGCTCTTCCTTCCTTTCTCTGAACGACATATCCAAGAAAAATGAAAAAGCCAAGTTCCGTGCTAATGTCATGAATTCGAAAATCTATATTAATTTGCCGTAGCCTGCCAATCCAGTCGACCACTTGCTTGGGAAGCAACTTAGATTCATCCACACATTGCCCGGCATATCGATGGTGCCAGCTGATTATGAATGCGTCGCGCTCCACAACTTCGTAGAGGCCGTGCAATGCTGCAAACTCCAGATTCGGACCTGCAGCCATTCCATTGCTGGAAGCCGGGAGCTCGGTTGTAGAATGAGCAGCATATATCAACGAAGAAGGAACATACAGGTCCTCACTGCTTTCTCTCCCACGATCCCACTCTATAATCCTTACCCACGAACGTGTTTTCTCAAGGTAACCATGTATTTTCTTGGGATCATTTGTTTCCCGGGAGAGCAACAAGGGCAGAACACTCAGTGACTCCACCGTTGGCGCCGGAATAGAACATGGCTCATCCATCAGAGCTCTCGGATTGTCTCCTGAGGAGAACGCGTACCTCTCATACGCTTCGCCCAAAGCCGATGCAAGGGCTTCCGCTGATGACAGGCCTACACCGCAAGCGGGCAAGCGATCATCTGATTCGCCAAGGAGTTTTCTCTCCTTTTCTCGAATATCCGCACCCCATATATGTACAGGATAATCGCTGGAGCCACGAAGTAGTCTTCTGATATAAGTTACCGGGCTAAAAGGGCCAACCATTTCAAGCAAAGCATCAATCCAACCGTCCAGATCCTGAAGCATATCAAGCTCCGATCATTCTTCCACAGGTCGGTTTTCCGGAATATCATTCAGTCGGCTGCAAGCCGGACATCTAGGATTTTTTAATAATCGAATTGTCCTAGCCTCGGTATTCATCCAATCCATCAACCAAATACAGTTGCTTAAAATTGAACTTCTTGAAATCGCCAAGTAATCAACCACAACAGCCGTGGCCATGAAACTGCCACTTAAGAAAAACGATAAGGGTCCGGCAGGAGACTTATCAGTGAAGAACAAGTCTGATACGTTCCCCGTTTCTGAGAACGGATTACGACTGTTATAGATCGGCTCATAACAACAGGTTTCCCGCGGAACAACTAATGGTCCCAGAGCCAACTTCGTGTTGGATGCATAAATCATCAGGCTCGGTAAGCTGAGATCGATCAATAGTTTATTAACCTTCGCCAGGCTAGAAAAAGGATCATCAGAAGCTTCAACTGCAATAACCACGAAAGATGCCTCATCGAACACTTCACTCACTACTGCATCGTTCCAGTCAGGGCATTCGGCTTTTTCAATGTCCGTTTCAAGATGGTTAACAACTTCATCGAGCCGAAGTGAAGAAGATGTTGAACTACCAGTGAAAGCATCTCCTTGGTATGGCATGCCAACAAAGCGAAGTTTACCAATTCCAGAGCGCGCCAAACCTTCAGCAACGGCAAAGCCGATACTGCAATACCCTGCGATAACCACTGTGGATGATCTTAACTTGTCCTGCATGTTTGCCGGCTTGCTCGTATATGACCCGAACCAACGAGCCTGGATAGATAAATCGTCATGGAGTCCCGAGGTAACAGCCGCATCGAAAATCAAACCTCGTCGTGACAATTCCATAACGAGCTTACTAACATCTTCCCTGTGATATCCAATTTCAGCGCACTTAATCAGGATCTCTTTTGTTGATAATTTTCCAGTCATCAGAGGCATTAATACCCTAAGAAGCCCCTCAGACTCCGAATCAATAAGTAAGCTACCATAGGAAAGGTTGCTGACTAAGAATTCGGCTCTCTCATTCGGCTTGGGATTTAGGATGCTTACATCAAAGCGCAGGCACGGGTACTCGGGAAGGTCCATTGACTCAAGCTTCATGATTTTGGATCAGATAAATCTACCATTCTATCCGGTAGACGGTATTCCATCCTTCTAGTCGCGGCAGTGCTTGAGCTCTCTGAAGCAGGACGCAACCTTCTTTCTAAAAGTACATCAGACCATTTCTTGGATCGCGTATTATCTCTGGAACTGTACTCCCAGACAATCTTCATCGAGTCGCCTATGGTAATGAACACATATTAGAATAATATATATTTCCCCACGATCCCGCAACATCATTGTGCTTACACCGGTCTAACTGCCTGCGGGCCACTTTCTTGGCTCAGAATTTGGCCATTTTATCGAATGACTAGCCTTGAAACAACCTCACAATTATAACGCATTCGTGGGATGGCTCCATGAGAGCGTTGATTATCTTAAGAATTGACAACCTTCGCAAAGCACGAGCTCACTAACTCCGTGACTCTCAAGGAGTTCGTCACGATGCACAGTAGCGAGAGATGCCAAGTGGATTTAATGGGCGAACAGGTTCAATTCGTTATCCCTAACAACCATCATTGTCGGCGCACACCGCCTTCCGGCTCCAGTAGTACGAAGACGTTTCACACGGCTGTACCGATCAAGATGCCACCTGAGCTTTAAGAATCGCTCAACCGGTTTATACAGCTACCTGCACTTTATTAGCGGCTGGAGCAACCTTCGGCAAGATCGTATCATGTACCATCTCCATATCAACAACCGTGCTAATGCGTGGAGAGGTCTGGAGTGTGGAGCCAAGGGATAATTAAATAACCTACACCGTGACCAATAGCTCTTGAACCTTAAGGGCGTCTCGGCAACCCCAGGGAAGAAATAGTAGCACGATATTGGTACTGCCTTGTCTAATTTATTGAATTATAAGGCCATAAATTTGATTCGTAATCAGCAGGTCGGCGGTTCGAATCCGCCCGCTGGCTCCATTATTTCCCATCTAACTTATTCAAAATAAAGAGTTTACGCTCAGCACCCTCAAAATTCAATAATTTGAATATCTTAGTCTTGGACGCTCAAATATAGGCGAAAATAGGCATATATTGGCACGCAGTGCCAATTAAATTGGCGTCGGTAGCGATTCGATTGCACCCCTTAACGCACTCGCTCAGATATTCAAGTAGTACTCCTGCGTCACCCTAGGATCAGCATGGCCTGCGAGCTCCTGAGCAATCTCCAAAGGATACCCCCCGCTGACCAGATTTGAGATAAAAGTTCTCCTCAGATCATGATGGGTGCAGTGCCGGGGGACAATGAAGCGGATGGTGACGAAAGCCCGCGGCATCGGATTGAAATCACAAAGCCGTTCTATCTGGGGGTATACGAAGTAACATAGGAGCAATGGCAGCGCGTGATGGTTACGACTGTGCGCCAGCAGCGGGACAAGGCTAATAAGTCTTGGCCTATGCGAGGAGAAGGAGCTTTATATCCGATCTACTACACAAGTTGGGAAGAGGCTGTGGCCTTCTGCGAGGAGTTGAGCCGTATGACCGGCGAGGCGTATCGATTGCCTTCTGAAGCCGAGTGGGAGTATGCGTGCCGGGCGGGCGCCCCGGCGAAGTATTACTGGGGCGACAGCAACAGCGAAAGCGTGATGAAACAATATGCCTGGTACGAGAAGAATGCTTATGATGGAGACTGGACCAGTCCTCACGCAGCACGTGAGGGGACGCAACCTGTAGGTCAGAAACTCTCCAACGCGTGGGGGCTTTATGACATGGCAGGCAATGTCTGGGAATGGTGTTCGGATTGGCATAGTGAAAACTACTCAAATTCTCCGTCGAAAGATCCGCGAGGTCCATCCTCTGGTCTATACCGGGTCCTTCGTGGCGGTTCCTGGGGCCTTGGTCCGTGGTACCTACGTTCCTCCGCCCGTCTCAACCTCTCACCCGTCAGCCGGTACAACCTCATCGGCTTCCGTATTCTCCGGGACGTGAAATGATCACTTTACTCTTATTTCTTTTCACTTTACCGGGGTCCAGGGGCGGAGCCCCTGGTCGAGAATAAAAAAGGAATTGTAAAGGATTCCAAGCTCAATAAAGCGGTAGTCGTGGGTAAAACATACGACCTCGTGTTGTGGTTGATGAAAAAGGTTGAGAAATTCCCGCGTTCGCACAAGTTTACAAAATGTGACATTTCGGGCATTATTATAACGACGAATATTCGAAATATCGCTGAGATATCGCAGAATTTCCAGTTTTGACCGAGAAACAGTGTCAAATTTGATTTGCTCGGTGTTCGTTGCTGCCTTTGAGCACACCTGAAGGTATCCAGGATCGCCTATTTCAATCAATCTGGGATTGTCTGAGTGGCGACCTGTGGTACTCCAATAGGGTTCTATGCCTAAGGGGAAGATCGTCGCGTAGAACGCCTTATTTCGTGTTTAACAGGTTGGCAACGTATTGATGCTTCCACTCGCCGCCCTTGCGTGTACGGATACCGCGGCCGTTCAATTCATCGGCTATCGCGCGGAGTGTCAGCCCGTCCTTGCGCCGCCGCTGGAT
>DASRZI010000571.1:0-3519 GCA_035686605.1 Candidatus Zixiibacteriota bacterium | reverse complement strand
AACGGTTTGCAATTCGGCCTACCGCAGCAGCCTGGGGATTGGTTTGCTGGAACGTAGAGGTTTCAAGGAGGTGGCAAGTATGGAGGGCGGAGGCGAGGCCTGGATCGAGGCTGGATTGCCCGTGATTCAACCAACGGCCCCGGGTGCCGTTTCTGCCCAGCCCAAAAGGGTGATTAAACTACCGGATATAATCGACCCGGCACAGCTCAAACGCATGCTGATGGACCTGCCCGGTACCTTCGACCTGGTGGACATCCGGCCTGTCCAGCATTTTGGGGACTACAGCCTGCCGGGATCACGCAATGTGGATATCGCCGACCTGATAAGCAATCCCGCATATCTTACGGGAGCAGGTCCACTGGTGATCGTAGACCGGGACGGATCGCTGGCCATGGCGGTGGGAGGCATTCTCTCTCAGAAAACAGAAAGACAGATCAAGGTCCTTTTTGGCGGCCTGGAGGTATACTGGAACAAAGCGGAGATGGGTGAACCGATCAAGGCCGTACCGATTGCGCCGAGCGCGCCTTCGGTTAAGCCGTCTGTTCCGGCAGCGCCAACCCAACCCGCTCCGCAAAAGCCGAAACCACCGAAAAAGAAGAGTGCGGGGTGCTGATCATGAATGAAAACCTGACCAATAAAATCAAGGATCGAAAGGCCACCATGAACCCCTATTGCGCGGGGGTGCTGCTCGGGGTGGCCCTTCTGCTGTCCTATCTGATCCTAGGTGCCGGGCTGGGTGCGTCCTCCGGCGTTGCCCGCCTGGGGGCCTATGTCGAATTATCGCTCGCCCCGGCACGGACGCTGGCCAGCGAATACTTTGGCAGGTGGGGTGAACAGCCGCTTCAATACTACCTTGTCTTCATGCTGGCGGGCGTATTTTTTGGCGGCCTGATTTCCGCATTGTTGGCCAATCGCTGCGATATCAAGGTAGAACGCGGAGCGAAATGTTCGCCCAAAAAGCGGCTCCTGTTTGCTTTGGCTGGCGGTATCCTCGCTGGGTTCGCCAGTCGTCTCGCGAACGGATGCACTTCAGGGCAAGCATTGTCCGGAAGCGCGGTGCTTGTTATGGGAAGCCTTCTCTTCCTCATATGTATCTTTGTGGGCGGTTACTCGATAGCCTGGTTTGTGAGGAGGCAGTGGGATGATTGAAACATTCTTTGGAAGTGGAACGCTGGATACCCCTGCCGCTTTTCTGGCAAGTCTGCTCATTGGTATCGCCTTTGGCGTGGCGTTGGAAAAGGCGGGATTCGGCAGTTCACGGCGTATAGCAGGGATCTTTTACTTCCGGGACATGACCGTGCTGAAAGTCATGTTTACGGCAGTAGTCGTCGCAATGCTCGGCATTTGCTATGCCAAAGCCTTTGGCTTGGTGACTACTGAGAACGTCTATTTTCTGCATACGATCTATGCCGCGCAAATCGTGGGTGGTTTGATTTTCGGCGCCGGGTTTGTCATGAGTGGCTGGTGCCCAGGTACTGGCGCTGTAGGACTGGCGTCAGGGAAGGTCGACGCCCTGGTTTTTCTCCTTGGCGCCATAGGCGGCAGTATGCTGTATAACGAAGTATATCCGATCCTGGGCCCGTTCACCACAGGCGACCGAGGGGTTATCTTTGCCTACGACAGTCTCGGAGTTTCAGAAGTGAGCTTTGCCTTTTTCCTTACGCTGATCGCTGTCGGTTGTTTTTGGGGATCAGAGTACATCGAAAAGAAACGACACGGCAAGGGTGAGCAATGGGGCACGCCGTTTCTGAAGGCTTTCAGCTTAGTGCTGATCGTGGGTGCCTTCGGCTTGTTCACAGTATCAGGACAGCAGCCGGTGTCGACATCGGCTTCATCAAAGGCCGCACAAGAGACGGCCTTGCTGGAAGGCCTGCAAGAAGGTCTGGATCACATCGAGCCCCAGGAGCTGGCAGATCGCTTGCTCGCCGGCGATCCGTCGATTACGCTGGTGGATATCCGAACGCCGGGGGAATTCGCTCAATTCCATATACGATTTGCGGTGAACATGCAGGTCGAAGATCTTCCCACCTCTCTTGCTCCACATAAGAACCAGGGGCTGATTGTGCTGTATTCCAACGGTATGACCCATCCAGCCCAGGCGCGCGACAGCCTGTCTCGTCTGGGATATGGCAACGTCTATTTTCTTACCGATGGCCTGGAAGGATTTTTAAAAACCTGTCTAAAACCCGTGTCATTGCGACCGGAGCCCGTTTCTCGTGCACTGGCATCTAAAATCAACGCATGGCGTGTTTTCTTTCTTGCACCGGCGACACCAGCCAGAGATCCGGCAACAACCGCCAACTCATCAACCGCCTTGGATGTCTCCCAGCTGACCATACCCGGACTGGTCGAAACGGATTGGCTGAACACAAATTTGGGAAAACCAGGTATAAAGATCATCGATCTGCGCGCCCAGCCTACGTATAACTCTGGCCATATTCCAGGTTCGATCAGTCTAAACCTGGAAAGCCTGAGAGGCTTGGTCCAAGGCGTGCCATCTTGCCTGCTGCCCGCTGCAACGCTGGCCGAACATTTTTCATTAATGGGCATTCGCCCGGAGGATTTCGTTGTTCTGGTCTGCACCGATAAGCTCAGGGATGCGACCCTGGTTGGCATGGCATGGGAACGGTTGAAGCACAGCCGCTATGCAGTGTTGCGCGGTGGTTTCCCCAAATGGCAGGCCGAAAAGCGGCCCTTGGATACGATTCTTTCATCGGTTAAACCGTCACAATACCCCGTCCCGGATCGCCCGGATACGTTTACAGTCACAGCCAAAGAGGTGTTGGCGGCGATAGGCAAGCCGGGGACCATCATTCTAGACGTCCGTCCAGTGGACTACTTCACCGGCGAGAAACAGGACGAGGCCAGAGGTGGGCACATCCCGGGCGCGATCAATCGGCCCTACTCCGAGGATGTGGTAAAGTCCGATACCTACAGCGCATTCAAACCAATGGATGAGCTTAGGGAGATCTATGAGAAGCTCATTCCGACAAAGGAGACACCGGTCATTCTCCACTGCCGAACCGGTCATCAAGCAAGCCAGACATACTTCATCCTTGTACGGCTTCTGGGTTACACTGACGTCAAGTGGTATGACGCCGGTTGGACAGAGTGGGCAGCCAAACCGGAATTGCCGGTGGAATAACAGTAGCTTCTCAAGAAATCCGGGCAACTCGCAACACATAAAACTCCGATGCTTTTATTTTCCAGTATGGTCTTATGAATGTGGTAAAGTAATAAATGTGGAGCAATGGCGAAAGATGCAAATTCTTTTAAGACCTTAGGCCAACCCGGCGCTGCACTCGGACGCAATGGGTTCCGTTCCGGTGAAACGTAGGGGAAGTATTCAAGTACTCTCACCCGCCGAGTTCCTCGATCTATATAGGAAACGCGGAAAAATGGGTTGAACAAGGACTGCCAATTTCGCTGCGCTCGATCGGCCGCCTGATAACCCGAGCGTTAAGTGTGGTGATTAAATGCACCTAATCATGTTTGATTTAGATGGTACTTTAATTAAAT
>DASRZI010000570.1:0-11089 GCA_035686605.1 Candidatus Zixiibacteriota bacterium | reverse complement strand
TTCCTGGAATTCTTTGAGGAAATGGGGCACCACGTCGTGCCCAGTTCGCCTTTGCCTATCTATGACAATCCTACTCTTCTTTTTACCAATGCGGGTATGAACCAGTTTGTGGACACTTTCCTCGGAAAAGAAAGGCGAGCTTACAGCCGGGCTGCTTCCTCACAAAAATGTATGCGAGTTCAAGGTAAGCACAACGATCTCGAGAATGTGGGCCCGTCTCCTCGTCATCACACATTTTTCGAAATGCTTGGCAATTTTTCCTTTGGCGACTACTTCAAATCGGGTGCGATTCGCTATGCGTTCGACTTTCTTACAAAGGTCTGCCAGATTCCCGAAAGCGATCTTTGGTATACCGTACATGAGTCAGATGACGATGCCTTCAATATCTGGGTCGATGAAATTGGCGTTTCGGCCGAGAGAGTTCTCAGGATGGGCGACAAGACCAATTTCTGGATGATGGGAGATGTTGGACCATGTGGTCCCACAAGCGAAGTCCATTACGATTGGGGCCCTGAATACTGCACTTGTGACGAAGACAATTGTGGAGTCCAACTGGATAACGATTGCGGACGTTGGCTGGAAATCTGGAACCTGGTATTCATGCAGTACAACCAGGATGAGAATGGAAATAGAACGCCCCTTCCAAAGCCCGGGGTCGATACGGGATTAGGCTTGGAACGAATCACGGCCGTGGTCACCCAAAGTCCAGTTAACTATGACACTGATTTATTCAGTCAGACGATGGATCGCATTCAGGAACTGCTCGGAGATAGCGAGGAAGAACGGACGCTTCACGAGACTGCGTATCGAGTCATCGCCGATCATGGCAGAGCCGCGGCGTTCCTAGTAGCCGATGGAGTTCTTCCCGGAAATCTTGGAAGAAGCTATGTTCTGAGAATGATAATCAGAAGAGCGGCTCGATTTGGTCGGTCAATTGGTTTTTCCGCACCATTTTTAGCCGAAATTGCGGAAGTCTATATCGACCAAATGGGAGATATCTATCCGGAGTTGAAAACCCATCACGACCATGTAATACAGACCATAACGATGGAAGAAAAGCGGTTTGCTAGAACACTTGACGCAGCCCTGGACCAACTTGAATCAATCCTTAACAATATGCACCAGGCTCATTCAGAGGTGGTTCCAGGCGAGATTGCCTTTGATCTGTATGCAACCCACGGTCTTCCTCTGGAGATTACCCGTGATGTTGCTGGAGAATATGGGGTAACGGTCGATGAAGTTGGTTTTGAGGTTGCCCGAGCTGCCCATGCAGAAGCTAGCGGCGCTGGCGCATTTGGTCAATATGACACCGAGGATAGCCTTTACCTGGAACTGTTAAACGAGCTGATCAATCATGGCTGGGTTGATAGCACAGGAATCGACTACGATCCATATTCGGGATCGACCGCGGAATCTCAAATCGCGGGCATCATCAAAGATGGCGCGCGAATTGACAGAGCAGTCGCCGGCGACGCAGTAGAGATTGTTACTCTTGCTACGCCTTTTTACGTCGAATCTGGTGGTGAAGTAAGTGATGTTGGAGCCATAAGGGTCGACTCCGAAGGCGCCATTTTTCAGGTCGAAAATACCAGGATGCCCCTGCCGGGACTCGTCCTGCATTCGGGCGTCGTCGAAGCAGGAAGGCTGGTTGTTGGCCAAATCGTCCTATTGGAAGTTGACAACGCTCGCAGGTGGGATATTCGGCGAAACCATACGGCTACCCATCTCCTTCATAAGGAACTGAGAGCAGAGCTAGGTAGACATGTGACCCAACATGGTTCGTTGGTTGCTCCTGACAGATTGCGCTTTGATTTCACACATGGCCAGGCGCTCGATGACGAGACGTTGGATGCCATCGAAGCATCAATCAACGAAGCTATCGTGGCAAATAAGCAGGTATCTGCGGTACATATGGCCCGCGACCAGGCTATTGGCCAGGGAGCCATGGCCCTTTTCGGTGAAAAATACGGAGATATCGTGCGGACGATTCAGATTGGAGCTGACAAAGACCTCTACAGTTTTGAGCTGTGTGGCGGCCTCCATGTATCGGCCACTGGTGATATCGGTCTATTTAGATTTACCGTTGAAGAGGCGGTTGGAGCGGGTTTGCGGCGAGTCGAAGCTGTGACAGGAAGGGGAGCGTGGTCTTTTATCCAGGATCGAATGGCGATGTTGAATCGTGTCGCCCAGAGGCTTAACACTCCAGTTGTCGAATTGGAATCAAGAGTTGAGGCCTTGGTCGCGGAGTCGCGCCAGCTGAGGAAAGAACTATCCCAGAGCCGCAAGCTGCAGGCACGCGAACGATTCACGGAGCTTCTTGAATCGATGGATTCAGTCGATGATATTTCTCTGTTGAGTGGCGTTGTCGAGGGAGCAGATATGGATAACCTCCGCCAGATGGCGGACTGGTTTCGCGATCGTGTCGACAATGGAGTCGCCGTTCTAGCATCTGTTCACGATGATCGGCCAATTATCATGGTTGCTGTGACAGAGAACCTTGTACCCATGGGAATCGAAGCAGGGAAATTGATTAGACCAATTGCCGGCGTAGTTGGAGGAGGTGGCGGTGGTCGGCCAACGTTAGCCCAAGCCGGTGGTAAAGACGCAAGTAAGATTCAAGAGGCTTTAGACCAGGTACCATTGCTGCTGAAAAAGGCATTGAGCTCCTAAATGTTGGACTACCACAGCGATTAATGAGCATTCAGGCAATTCACCTCGACGAAGAAGACGACATTGTCTCGATCCGGGATCGTCTGGATTGGGTGGGGGAGCAGCGTGTGGTTCTTGTTCTGCCAGACCAAGGCGATCTCTTAACAGATTATCTAGATCTGATGCTTCTTCGCAGACACGCTGATGATCTCAGGCTCGAAGTTGGCCTTGTGACCGTTGACGCGCGAGTTAGTGGCCAAGCAAAATCTCTCGGTTTTCCTGTGTTCCGCAGCGTGACTAATAGCTCGTCGAGCGGACGTGGCTGGTGGCGAAGCAGGCTCCGGCGTGATTACTTGGCCCGCCCTGTCCAGCTGGAACCTGAAGATCGGCGTGAAATCGAACGTCGAAAGAAAGTTCGGCCTCAGTGGCAGCGATGGGTCTTCCGATATATCGCAATTGTTCTATATATCTTGACTTTGGCCTTTCTATTTGTCGCCGCCGTCTACGCTATTCCAGGCGCCACGATTGCCCTTAAACCAGATTTGCAGAGGATCGATGTAACCCATCAAATCGTGGCCGATCCTCAACTTGAGACAGTTAGCTTTAGCGGGGCATCTGTTCCCGGGCGAGTACTCAGGTCTGTGCAGGAATGGCAGGCTGAGGTGGATACCAGCGGTCTAGTGGAGGTGCCAAACACGGCCGCTCGAGGATCCGTAGTCTTTGTCAACCAGATTGACCAGCAAGCGTCAGTTCCGGCCGGGACTCGGGTGAGCACCTCGGCTGGGCAAAGAGTGCTTTATCAGACGATGGAGAGTGTAACTGTTCCCGGCGGGCCGGGATCTTCAGTCGAGGTTGAAGTAGTCGCCATTGAGCCAGGCTTGGAAGGCAATGTTGACCAAAACCTAATCAACCGCATCGAGGGATCGTTATCTCTTCAGTTGGAAGTTAGAAATCTGGATTCCATCGAAGGAGGAACCATCCGCCAGGTGTTAGCAGTCAGCGACGCCGATATAGAGCGGCTCACGGCCCAGGTCATGGACCAGATGAAGATCCTGGCGATCAGGGAAATGGAGGGAATGCTCGAGGACAATGAATTTCTTGCGGCTGATTCCTTGCGCGTTGTCCACACCCTTCATGAGACCTTTTCACATTTCCCTGGTGAGAAGACTGGAAGGTTGGCGGTCGATATGCGAATGGCGATGGAGGCAACCGCAGTAGACGAAACCCAAGCGGTGGAATTGGTATATAACGAGCTGGCATCGTTAGTAACGCCAGGCTATGAACTGGTGCCTGACAGCCTCCGCTTCCGGAGTGGCAGCGTAGCAGGAGTGGACGGCGAGGGCCGTGTAACTTTTGAGATGATTGGCGAAGGTCAGATCGCCGCGAAACTTGGCCTGGAGAGTGCTGTTAGCGAGATCGCCGGGCAAGAGCGGGGTAGGGCTCAAGCGTATTTATTCGAACTACTTCCTCTTCGTGAGTATCCCAAAGTCCATACTTGGCCAAGTTGGTTCAATCGCATCCCGTATCTTCCGGTTCGGATCACGACGCAGATCGAAACCTGAGACACTCCAATCGCTCCCCAATCTGAAATTTCAGAGGTGTCTAGTTGTTTCTGTAAGGGAAATGTTGGGATTTCGTAGGGGAGCACTCCGGTATAATGTGATACAAGAGTGATGGGTTTTTTCAAAACGATGTTTCTTACATTTATTTGTCTTTCCGTATGACTCCCTCATCAATGCCAAGGATAATGGCACTAGATCTTGGAGAGAAGCGCATAGGCGTCGCCTTAAGTGATCCATCACGGACCATAGCTGCAGGGTATGGCGCCGTCAAACGAACCTCGAGGCAATCTGACTATGAGAAGCTCGGGAACATCGCCAAGGAAAACGACGTCGACCTCATTATCGTCGGTTTGCCGATTCCGCTCTCTGGTCAAGAGGGAACACGAGCTGCCTGGGCCCGTGACTACGCATCTGCCTTAGGCAGCGCTCTCGGCATACCATTCAAACTCTGGGACGAAGCCCTTACGACAGTTGATGCTGAGGCAAGTCTTCGAGCTCGGGGGTATAACGCAAAACGGCGACGAGAAATGGTAGATTCTGTCGCTGCCGCTTTCATTCTCCAATCGTATCTTGATTCCATCCTGAATGAGGTTCCTTCTCGAGACTATGACGAAATTTAGAGAACCAGAGCCCACAAAGAAGAGCCCCCTGAGATGGATAGCCAGAATGGCCCTCCTGCTGCTCACTGTCTCAATATGCCTGGTAGCCACGTTGTTTGTCTATTCGAGGTGGCAGCAAACTCGACTTGGAGGCATTGCAGACGTCGGCGGAGGAGCGGTAGGACTAAACCCCCTGGAACTACTATTCCTGGAATCCTACCTTTCCCTAAATGTAGATGCCCTCGAATCACCTGTTGGCTCGGGAAATCAAAGTCTGACTTTTATTATTGAACCAGGTGAATCGGCTGAAACCATCGCAAACAACCTGATCCCATTAGGGCTGTTACAAGATGTTGAACTATTCACCAGATATGTCCGCTACACTGGACTCGACGGGCAGATGGAGGTTGGTAAATATCTCCTTACTCCTGACATGACGATTCCAGACTTGGCCTTAGCGCTCTCCCAATCAGGGATACGAGATGTCGAGATCATTTTCCTCGATGGCTGGCGGATCTCGGAGATGGTCAAATATCTCGAAGCAACTCGACCGGCAAACATCGATCCGGCGGAATTCGCCAACCTCACAGCAGGCCGGGCGCCCTTTGATAGGAGTAGATACGACTTTCTTTCATCGGTCCCAGACGATTCAAGTCTCGAAGGGTTCTTATTTCCAGGCAGCTATGTAATACCCGTTGAAGCCGACGCATCTTACTTAATAGACATAATGTTATCCAGGTTTAACCAGCAGGTCCCAGAGCAGTTCAGGAGTTCTTTCGACAACCAGGGCTTGTCGGTTTACGATGCGGTAACTCTAGCCTCCATTATTCAGAAAGAGACTCGTGTGAACGGGGAAATGGGATTGATGGCCAGCGTCTATGGCAACCGGTTGTCCGTTGGCATGCTTCTGCAGGCTGATCCGACGGTGCAGTATGTCATCGGCTATCATGAAGAATCAGACAGTTGGTGGAAATCGCCTTTGGCTGCTGCGGATCTCTTGATCGATTCCCCTTATAACACTTATCTATATGGGGGTCTTCCCCCTGGTCCGATCACGAACCCAGCATTGGCAGCTCTTCAGGCCGTGGCAGCACCAACTCCATCAGAGTATCTATTTTTCGTAGCTGATTGCAATTCTGAGATAGCTGGATCTCATGTCTTTAGCCATAATTTCGAAGAACACTTGTTAAATGTTAATCAGTGCCGCTAAGATGCGGAATATCCTGACGCCAATAGGTGTAATGGCCGGTTTGGCGATCGTTATTCTCCTTTCGCTTCCTGCAACCGGATGCGCCAGTGTTCCACCGGTTGTCAAGATTGGTCTGGTAGGCCCTTTCGAGGGGCGATTTCGCGATGTCGGCTATGACGCGATATACAGCGCAAGACTTGCCGTTCGTGAAGAGAACGCCCGAGACGATCTCGGCGATTATCGGGTCGCTCTCGTTGCTCTGGATGATTTTGGTGATCCTGATACCGCTGAAGAAGTAGCCCGAAGTCTGGTCCTGGATCCGGCCGTTGTCGCCGTCGTCGGACATTGGCTGCCTGAAACGACAAATGCAGCTTTATCAGTCTATCAAGAGGCAGGGTTACCAATCATTGCATCCGGAACTGGGACTTTTGGCAAATCAGATCCGGCCCTTCTACCGTCAGCGTTTTTACAAAACTACGCGGCTGTGACGCCTTTTGACGAGGTTGCCGGTATATATGCTGGCGCCGGTTACGATTCAATCGGTCTTATCCTGAAGGCGATTTCAGAGACACAAGAAAATGGAACGACCATAGACCGGACGTCGATTGGAGATATACTCAGGGACCTAGAGCACAAAGGAATAACGGGCAACGTTCATGCATTCCGCTGACACAGTTGATAACGACATTGGAGTACTCCTGTGTCATGCGATCAAAGAAAAATGTACTGTCTTACCGAGAGGTAGCTCATAAAGAGGAGGGATAGATTATATGTTCCGAAAGTTGATTGGAGTCCTTCTATTGTTAGTTGGATTGCTAGGATTGGCGGTTAGCGTCACTGGCGTCATTGTTGGACGACAGGCAATCGACGATTTAGGCAGTGCTGTAAATCGAGGACTCGAGCGGACGCTTAGTAGTCTTGGCACCGCCAGCGATACTTTGGTCTTAACAAAGTCAACATTTGAGCATGTGAACACTGGACTGGATACGGTCGGTGTTACAGCCGACAATGTCGCCCAAACCCTTAGAGATACCAAGCCAATGTTAGACAGCGTATCATCCGTCGTTGCCTCTGATATTCCTGATAGTCTGGAGGCTATCCAGAATTCGATACCTGGAGTCGCGGAAGCGGCGGGGACAATTGACGATACGTTGCGAAAACTCAGCGCCTTCGAGGTTGAGAAAGAAGTGTTTGGCATCCCGATAAGTTTCGATTTGGGTATCGACTATGATCCAACGGTGAGCCTCGATGAGAGCGTTATTCAAATTGGCCAATCGATTGATGGAATGCCTGATAGCCTGAGAGCTCTACAGTCCGATCTTGACCTCGCTAATGACAACCTGGAAAACGTAAGTGCGAACATCAACACGATTGCTACAGATCTAGCGCTGCTTGGCGACAATGTGCAGCAGATAGATCCGCTCATCGATGAGTATATTGAGCTTGTGGCAGATATTGAACAATTGGTTGTTCAAACTCAAGATCAATTGGATTCACAGCTTGAGACGATCAAGTTGATAGTTACCGTGTTGTTCGTGTGGATCGGTGTAAACCAGGTTGTTCCATTGTATCTGTCCATTGATATCTTCACCCGGAAGAAGAACGATGGATCAGACATAGAATCACTAGATGATTCGAGGGCAAAAGCTCCTGAGGAATCAACGTCCCAGATCAACGAAGATAATAGTTCGGGGTAGCATTATTCGTCTATGGACAAGGTGTTGATCAACGATAGGTGGATTCAGTCGTCCAGAATGCTCTGGGTTGCTTTTCTGTTCGTTCTGCTCTTATCGACTGTCGCCGTTGTGACGGGATGCGTAGAGAGTGAAGAAGGGCAGCCGGTAATAGCTCTCCCGGAGTTGGTCACGGTTATGCCCACTCCTACATTGGTTCAAGGTTTGGTCACGAACATTCCGACGCCTACGGGGGCAGGAACGAGTTCGCAAAGTGACCAGTCTCCGACCATTCCTCCGGCGACAGTCACGATCGAGCCGACGGCAACGAAAAAGCCAACGCTTACTCCCATACCATCTGCCACCATCCCTCCCGAAATTCAGCTAGAGTCAGGCTGGTCACATCTGAAGGGTGAAAACTACGCGGAAGCTGTTCGGGAGTTCCAATCTGTTCTGCTCAGCAATCAGTATGATGCCGGGCAGGAGCGCCAAATCCTCTTCGCCATGGGAAAAGCAGCCCTGGAGGATGGTCAGATTGATGTGGCAGCTGATGCTTTAAGCCAACTCATAGCCGGAGCATCGGGAATCGATGCCACTGGTGATAGCGTCCTGGAGACAGTACCCGATGATCCAAGCCCAGAAGATACATTGGTTGCCGATGCTTTCTTCTTGCTCGCTCAAGTTTATGAAGAGAGAGGTCAGTGCCAGGCGGCAATCCGAGCATACGAGAGCTACCTCAAATTGAACCCCGATATGCAGGCCTATATTCAACCACAGATTGCCGAATGTCATCTCGCCCTAGGTGATAGATCCAATGCCGTTTCCGCATTTGAGCAAGCAGCGAAAGGAGATGCCTATCCAGCGCTGAAACTGGAACTAAACGAACGCGTAGCCCAATCCTACATTGAAGAAGGTGCTTACCAGAAAGCGATTGAGGCATATGATCAAATTATCGGTCTAACAGAGAATCCTAACATCCTAGGAAGGGCTGAATATCAAGCTGGCTGGGCGGAGATTTTGATAGGAAATAGCGAAGCTGGCCATGATCGATATATCCACACCGTCGCAAATTATCCACAAGCATTTGAGAGTTATCTTGCCCTGGTCGATCTCATAGAAGCCGGACTTCCTGTCGATGATTACGATAGGGGACTTGTAGATTTCTATGCCGGTTCATATGAACCAGCGGTCGTCGTCTTGGAAAGGTATATCGAAAGTAATCCCCTTGATTCCGGGGATGCCCGTCTGTACCTGGCCTGGACACAGGAGAAATTAGGCGATGTCGACTCTGCCATCCAACAAATCGACGCCTACATCGACGAGCACACGTCAGCAGAAAATGACCAGGATCCGGATGAGATGTCGCTTGCAGCGAATGGCTGGATCGAGCGCTCCAAGTTACTTGCTAGAGCTGGGAGACTTGAAGATGCTGCGGCAAGCTATACGACCTACGTCGGATTGTTCCCCAATGGCGATCAGGCCCCTTTCGCAGCCTGGTGGTCTGCAGCGCTTGAGGAACGCCTTGGTCACACTGACTTAGCGGCCGAGCTGTACGAAGCGCTCGCCAATGACTACCCCCAGCATCAGGATGCTTCTGAAGCGTTATATAGAGCTGGTTTAGTCAATTGGCAAGGTGACGACACCGCCGAAGCATTAAGACTCTGGAGTAGAGCTGCCACAGAATATCCTGAGCAGCAATTTGGGGCCGCGGCCTTAGTTTGGCTGCTCAAGAATTATCCCGAATCAGACATTCCGACAACCCTGGCTTCTGATTTGGCGGGAGATACCTACTACCATCTGAGAGCCCAGCATATTGTCAGTGAAACCATTCCTTTCCAGGCACCAGAGGAAATCGATCTCGTACTGACAACGTTCGAACGAATTGTCGCGGAGACCTGGCTGCGAGAGAGTATTGGACTGGAACCGGGCACCAATGTAGCATCATTGTCAGATGAACTGCTCGTAGATGGCAGACTCGTTCGTGGTGAGAAGCTATGGCGGCTCGGCTTGTATCAGGAAGCCAAACGCGAGCTAGAGAGCTTAAGGATCGATTATGCCCAAGATCCAATTGCCAGCTACCAGTTAGCCTTGTTTTTTAAAGATATCGGTTTATATCGCTCCTCCATTCTTGCGGCATCATCCATATTGAAGACGTTGGAGACCGACATCTTCAATGCGCCGACGTATCTCGGCAAGCTGATCTACCCGGCTTACTACGCCGAGCTGGTCCAAGAGGCGGCTGCCGAATATGGCTTTGATCCGCTGCTTCAGTTCGCCCTGATCCGGCAGGAGAGTCTGTTCGAGAGTTTCGCCCAATCACATGCAGCTGCGCGGGGGCTTAGCCAGGTAATACCGGATACAGGAGAGTATATTGCCCAACGTCTTGAGTGGCCCGGGTATGTGTTGGAGGACCTCTACAAACCTCACGTTGGAGTCACTTTTGGGGCCTATTACCTCGGTCTTCAATTGGATACTTTTGGCGATGACGTTGCCGTCGCTCTTTCCGCTTATAACGGCGGTCCGGGCAGCGCTTCTCGCTGGTCGGCAGCAGGAACTAGAGACATCGACGAGTACTTGGAAATCGTCGACTTCGGCGAGACCCGTGAATATATCAAACGGATATATGCCGGACAGGCGATATATAGATTTCTTTACGGGAAGTAAGTCATCATACGGACAAAGAAACCACTATCGGCAATACTTGTCTTGACCATCTTATAATAAGGGGATACTTATCTTAGATGCCTGCAAACTTTAACTGGCAAGCTGAAGATGACAACAGCTGGGATGAATATATCGCTCCAGAAAAACCCCAACTGCCGAAGAATAATAATGGAATGAAGATCGTTCTGGCTTCTATCGTTATTATGTCTGTGGCAGTCATAAGTTTCCTGTTGATTCGTGAGCTGACAGACCGGATTGCCACTACAGAGATATCTGTGGAAACAGATATCCTGACCAGCCAGGATCTGGTTTTGCAGGCTGTCCACACCGGTGATCCTGAAGTTCTTGTTTCAGTCCTCTCCGGTCGTGAGGAGGAATGGACGAGTGCCGTCGTCTCACTCCTGGAAGAAGACCTATTGTATGACAGAAAGCAATTTGGACTGGAGTGGGATCCATCGGTGCGACCGTCCAATGTCGAAGTTTCTATCGAGCCAGACCTCCGAGGAGCAGAAGTGCGTTTCACCCTTGCATATACGCAAAAGGATGGCTCCGGCGAGAATCGTCAAGTCGAACTTCAACATACGTCCATCTTTCGAACTAGCGATGATCGATGGTTGTTAGCCCCTGCCCTCCAGGAGTTCTGGGGCGATAGGATATCGGCCGAAGGACGCTACGTGACTGTCGAGTTTCCGGAAGCAGACGCCGACCTTGGAAGACGTTTGGCGGCCGATCTGGAAGAAGCCCTTGGCGAAG
>DASRZI010000569.1:0-3108 GCA_035686605.1 Candidatus Zixiibacteriota bacterium | reverse complement strand
AGTACCCTTGCCCGGCGGCGCTCAGGAACAAGAAAAGATCTTGTCCATTACGGCGACCAGCGACGTAGCCGAGACTATTGAATCAACCAAAGAAGCCTTCATGAATAAAGACCTGGAGTTGGCCTGGGAGCGGGTGATTGCGGTCGTGGTGCAGCCCGGTGTGGAGTATGGTGATGCCACGTTGTTTGAATATGACCGCACCCAGGCGACCGATCTGGCTGGATTTATTGAGGGCTATGACAGCTTGATCTACGAAGCCCACTCCACCGACTACCAGACGGCCGTGGCGCTGCGGCAGATGGTAGAAGATCATTTTGCTATTTTAAAGGTGGGACCAGCGCTAACCTTTGCCCTGCGTGAAGGGATTTACGCTCTGGAGGCCATAGAAGAAGAGCTTATGGCCGGACGACGAGGTTGCGAACCGTCCCGCGTACGCCAACACCTTGACGAAGCCATGTTGGCCAACCCTGTCTACTGGCAAAAGTATTATCGAGGAGATGCCCAGGCCATGCATTTGGCCAGGAAATACAGTTTCAGCGACCGTTCCCGTTATTACTGGCCCGTTCCAGAGGTGCAACTTGCCTTTTCTCGTCTACTTCAGAATTTGGGGGGTCGACCGCTGCCCCTGACACTCTTGAGCCAATATTTCCCAGTTCAATACGGCCGAATTCGAGGTGGCGAGATAAGCAACGAGCCCCGGGCAATCCTCCTGGATAAGGTCAGAAGAGTGCTCTCGGATTACTCGTATGCTTGCGGATATACGACCAGTCTTGCTTGAAATAACCGCCACCACCCGAAGTGATAGCCGCTGAATCCGACCGGACGAGGATAACAACTGCCATGGGTAGAAATAAGCTAGAGGCTGTCATCTGGGATATGGATGGAGTGCTCGCCGATACCAACGATTTTCATTTTCGGACCTGGAGCGAGATCTACCGCCGGTTTTCTGACGACCGGCAGCCTCTTGCAAGAACCCAATTTGAATCACTCTTTGGCATGCTCAATGACGAAACGGTGATCCGGCTGTTTGGCTCCGATCGCACCTCGGCCGCTTTCATTCAGACAGTGGGCCTCGAAAAAGAAGTCCTGTTCCGAGAGATGATCCGCGGTCGAATCGATCCCCTGCCCGGGGTCCGATCTTGGTTAAGTTATTTTCAAGACCGCGGCCTTGACCAGGCAGTCGCCAGTTCCGCGCCCGAACTTAATATTAAAGCTATCTTGAGCGAGCTCAATCTATTCCCCTATTTTACCGTCGTCCTCTCCGGCGAAGGCCCGCCACAATTGGCCAGCAAGCCCGCGCCGGACATCTTCCAAGAGGCTGCACGTCACTTAAAAAGAGGTCCAGCCCATTGTTTGGTTATCGAGGACTCGATAGTTGGCGTTCAAGCAGCTAAGGCGGCGGGTATGGCTTGTTTAGCTGTGACCACCACGCACCAGGCTAGTGAACTAATTGACGCGGATTGGACCATCGGCAATTTTGGCGATCTGCAGCCGGTTATGATGGTGGAAATGTGGGAACAGCAATCAGAATAGAGTAGAGAGAACGAGAAAATTCCAGTGGGCTAACCACCACGATTCTTGCTTAGCTTAGCAAGATCATATCGGGCGAAAGGAGAGATAAGTGGACATTCAAGCATTCAATCGCGCCGCTTAGGACATCGAAGTCGATAGCGGAAATCCCTATTCAATACCCGTCACCGCTGAAGCTATCGAGGCCGCCCGACAGGGTGATTGGGAAATATTCTTATCGGATACGAAACCAGTTCCTCGGGAATGGTTCCCAGAGCTAAAAGGCCTGGATATCCTTTGTTTGGCCTCCGGGGGTGGACAGCAAGGTCCAATTCTTGCTGCGGCAGGCGGCAGCGTGACGGTTTTTGATCTCTCACCGAAACAGCTGGCACAGGATCGGATTGTTGCTGAAAGAGACTTGCTAGACATCCATACGATTGAAGGTGACATGGCCGATCTTTCAGTTTTTGTCGACAATAGTTATGATCTAATAGTACACCCGCCTTCCAATTTGTTCGTGCCCGCTGTTCATCCAGTCTGGGCTGAAGCCTCTCGTGTTTTACGCCCCAAGGGAATCATGCTGGCCGGCTTTATGAACCCGGTTGAATATATGTTTGATTTTGATCTTTTGGATAACAAGGGAGTATCAGAAGTAAAAAACGCGCTGCCTTTCTCCAGCTTAACAAGTCTCACTGAGGAGGAGAGAAGCAAGTGTTTTGGAGCAAACGCACCGATCGAGTTTAGCCATACTTTCGAGGATCAGATAGGAGGGCAGCTGAAGGCGGGTTTTGAGCTCACCGGCTTTTATGAAGAATACCGACAAGATGATCCAATAGGAGAATATATGCCCTCGTATTTCGTTACCCGGGCGGTCAAACCCTAAGCAAAGTTAACATCCGTTACCACAATTCGCCCTCTCTCCACTCGGCAGATAGTGGGGTACTTAAATCTAAATCGGGTGTTCCTGGCAGACGGAATATCATCACTGCTTCGTCCCCCGGAGTTCGGACCAACCCCGCCTCGGTCCGAATATACAATGGCCCTCGCCACAGCTCCCATCCCAGCCGTTCATAAAAAGCTATATTGGAGGGAGACAACCCCCCAAGCTCAAAATCATGGATCTCTTCTACTACTCGTTTCATAATCATCGAGGCATAGCCGTGCTCTCGATAGGCATACTCAGTAGCGACCGCTTCGACATAGGCTGTGCGTAACAACTGCTTATTATTGACTTGCAGCCGGCGAGTCACCCATAAGGCGTGACTAACTAGTTTGCTGGCCTGATAGCCAAGAATGTGAGTCGGCTGGGAGAAGGTATTGAGCAGTGCTTCGAACTCTTCTTCAAAAGCCTGGCTGCACAACGCGATGATGTCTTTTCGCTCGTCAGTCGACAGAGTCTGGCTTTCGACTACTTCAATTCGAAGTTCGGTATTCATAGGATTGAGCTTTGCAGTGTCTTTTGGCTCTCTTCTGTCGTTAAAAGTTTCTTGAATTAGTTCTGCCGCTAAATTAGGGAAATTCCCATGCTTTGAAAATAACTACTGTATTTAAGATATCACCAGGGTCATCAAAGGCAACTAGACATATTTTGCCGGGTTG
>DASRZI010000568.1:0-6629 GCA_035686605.1 Candidatus Zixiibacteriota bacterium | reverse complement strand
CGTGTGTCCCAGGCAACCATCTACCGATTGGCGCAGGCGGGCCAGATACCCTGTGGCAAGGTCGGCCGGGCTTGGCGTTTCCACAAAGATGCAATCAATCTCTGGATTTCAGGTGACCAGGATGGCAGTACGAAGATTACCACAAACCGGGATAGCCTTGAATAGATGATGAAAGCGCGATACACCTAGGGTAACAAATGGACGTTTTCCACCTTCGAAAAGAACTCATAGCTGACTATAAAACCTATACCGAAAGTTTCGTCAAGATCCTCGATCCGAGAATCCACGATTACGTTGCAGAGGAGTTGGAAAGCGGTGCGCTCTGGCCCGACCCTCTCCTGCAACTAAACCCCCGATTTGAACAGGGAAAAACTGTTGACGAGTTTTCATCTGAAGGTATCTTGCATCCCCTGATCCCAGAGATATTTCGCTTTGGCAAGAGCGAAAGTGACCATATCGGAATCAGTGCTCCGTTGCATAAGCATCAATCCGAAGCCATTGAAGCTGCCAGTAGTGGCGATAGCTACGTCCTGATAACAGGCACAGGTTCCGGCAAAAGCCTGGCCTATATCATCCCCATTGTAGATTATGCCTTGAAGAACAAGGACAAAAAAGGCATCAAGGCCATCATCATCTATCCTATGAATGCCCTGGCCAATAGCCAGCTGGGAGAATTACGGAAGTTTCTGGAGTTTGGTTTTGAGAAACCGCCAGTAACTTTTGCCCGTTACACAGGCCAAGAAAACGATCAGCAGCGCATGGCAATAAAGGCAAATCCCCCGGATATTTTACTCACCAACTACGTGATGATGGAATACATCATGACCCGGCCGGACGACGAACCGCTTGTTCGCCAAATGCGCGGCATGCAGTTTTTGGTATTGGATGAGTTACATACTTATCGAGGCCGTCAGGGAGCAGATGTATCAATGCTTGCCAGGCGGGTACGCGAGGTAACCGATAATCCAGGGCTCCAGGTTGTCGGGACCTCAGCAACCCTTGCTGGAGGAGATACTTTTGCAGAACAACAGGTAGAAGTGGCTAAGCTGGCCACAAAAGTTTTTGGCGTGGAAGTTAAACCGACCCGGATTATCGGCGAGACACTGACCCGCTTGACAAGAGACCGCGATCTAAGTGATCCCCACTTTGTTGATTCGTTGCGAGACCGGCTTGCGCCAGGCCAAAAGCCTCCTGTAGATAGAGAGAGCTTTATAGAGGATCCCCTCTCCAGTTGGATTGAAACAGTATTTGGCTTGGAGTCAGAACCAGGCAGCGATCGTCTCCGCCGTTCCGCGCCAATTACTATTGAATCGGCCGCCGAAAGGCTCTCAGAGATGACCGGTGTCGCTGAGCCCCGTTGCATTGATGTCATTCGTGAAGCGCTATTGGCCGGTTATTACTGGCCTAAAGAGCCGGTGTTTGCTTTTCGCCTGCACCAATTTATCAGCCGAGGCGATGCTGTTTTTGCTTCTCTGGACGAGCCGGCAAATCGATATTTATCCCTTTCTGGCCAGCAATTTGTTCCCGGCGATCGCGCTCGGCGAATGTTGCCCTTAGCCTTCTGTCGCGAGTGTGGGCAGGAATATTATGTGGTGACTAGATGGCTCGAGGACGGGCACAGCCGATTTGTACCTAGAGAGCTCAGGGATCAAGGTAAGGATTCCCAGGGCCAGACTCGGGGATACCTTTACCGCAACCCAGATCGACCCTGGCTCCACAACGATCCAGAGTTCGTGGTCGATAATGTTCCCGATAGCTGGGTGATTGAGACAGAACAAGGACGCAAATTAACAAAAACAGGGCGTAAAAAGACGCCGTTAGCGGTACTCGTCGACACCTCGGGCCAAGAAGATCCAAATGGCGCGCTTTACCACTTCATTTTGCAGCCATTTGAATTCTGCCTCAGCTGTGGCGTTGCCTATAGTTTCAGGCTTCGTGGCGATTACGCAAAACTCACAACGCTTTCAGCCGGTGGACGAAGCACGGCCACGACGGTCTTAGCGTTATCAGCGATTCGGACCATGCAGCAGGAGCAATATCTCAAGCAAAAAGCCCGAAAGCTGCTATCTTTTACCGATAATCGGCAAGATGCCAGCCTTCAGGCCGGGCATACCAATGACTTCGTCGAAGTCGGACTGTTACGCTCCGCACTCTATAGGGCGGTTGCCAAAGCTGGCGAAGAGGGGATAGAGCATGATGTCTTACCCCAGCAGGTATTCAATGCCCTGGCTCTACCATTCAACCTTTATGCCGTTGATCCATCAGTAGCATTCGGCCGGGAAGAATTCCATCGAGCGTTACGAGAAGTTCTCGGATATCGCCTTTACCATGATCTGCGCCGTGGTTGGCGCGTGACCGCTCCCAACCTGGAGCAAACGGGCCTGTTGAAAATTGATTATAAGTTCTTGTCTGATATTTGCGTTGCAGAGGATTATTGGCAAGACGCCCATGCAGCCTTAGCCACCGCCTTACCAGAAACGCGAGAGAAAATTGCCCGCGTTTTACTTGACTGGATGCGGCGCGAGCTGGCCATCAATGTTGACTATCTCCGGCCTGACTATCAGGAAAGTCTGCAGAGGCGTAGCAACCAATATTTAGTCGAGCCCTGGTCAATCGACGATGTTGAGGTAATGACCGGCGCAACGATTGCCTATCCATGCACACAAACCTCATTGACCGGCAAAAAGCGTTTTGAAAACGTCTATGTTTCGGAGTATGGAGGCTTTGGTCAATATTTAAGACGGCTAAACTCCTTCCCAGAATACTCAGACAAACTCAATATGGTGCACACGTTGGAGATTATTCGCCAACTTCTGGAGCGCTTAAAGCTTGCCGCCCTGGTTACGCTGGTGCGTGAATCCGTTGATGGGGATGGCAATAAGGTCCCCGGATACCAGGTGCGTGCCTCCAGTTTCATCTGGAAAGCGGGTGACGGTACGGTACCTTATCACGATCCGATTCGTGTACCTCGTTTGCCGAAAGGCGGTGGCGAAACCAATCCCTTTTTTATCGCTTTCTACAGTAAAGAAGCGGCCGGCCTGTTGAACGTGAGGGCTCGCGAGCACACGGCGCAAGTGCCCAATATGGTACGCCAGAAACGAGAAGATGATTTCCGCGAGGCGCGTCTACCGATCCTTTATTGTTCACCTACAATGGAACTAGGGGTAGATATCGCCCAGCTCAACGTGGTCAACATGCGCAACGTGCCGCCAACGCCGGCCAACTACGCCCAGCGCAGCGGTCGTGCCGGACGTTCAGGACAGCCTGCTCTTGTGTTTACTTATTGCACGACGGGCAGCCCCCATGACCAATATCATTTCAAACGGCCGGAACGCATGGTAGGCGGCAAAGTAAGTACCCCCCGCCTGGATTTGGCCAATGAGGATTTGATCCTCGCCCATGTTCATGCCTTGTGGTTGTCGGAAACCGGGGTAAATCTGGGCAAGTCTCTGAAAGATGTCCTTGATTTAAATGATCTGGATAAGCTGCCGGTGTTTCTAAACGTCTTGCAACAACTCTCGGATCCCCGGGCGCAAAAGCGCGGCTACAACCGGGCAAAGCGCATATTGGCCACCATTGAGGGCGAATTGGAAAACGCGAGCTGGTACGATGATCAGTGGCTGGAACGAAGATTAAGTCAGGCCTTTGAGCAATTTGACCGGGCCTGTCACCGCTGGCGCGGCCTATTTCAAGCCGCCCGAGAGCAGCAGCGTATCCAAAATGAGATCGCTAGAGACCCTTCCAGACCGGAAAAGGACAAGCGGATCGCCAGGCAACTACGCAGGGAAGCCGAAACGCAATTATCCTTATTAACCGATGAAAGCAGCGTGTTCCAGGGGGACTTCTACAGCTACCGTTATTTCGCCTCTGAGGGTTTCCTGCCCGGCTACAACTTTCCTCGGCTTCCGCTATCGGCCTACATTCCAGCCCGCCGAGGCATGGGCACGGCCGAAGATGAATTCGTTAACCGTCCGCGCTTTCTGGCTATTACTGAGTTTGGTCCTCGGAGCATTATTTACCATGAAGGGTCAAGATACATCATCAACAAGGTGATCATGCCCGTGGGTGAATTGGAAGCTGAGGAAGGGGTGTTGACCACAACGGCAAAGCTTTGCTCCGCTTGCGGCTATCTGCACCCAATTGATGGAGAACATGACCCGGATATTTGTGACCATTGCCGGAAACCACTCACGGCATCGTTGCATGACCTGTTTCGCATGCAAAACGTTTCTACCCGGCGCCGGGACCGCATTTCTTCCGACGAGGAAGAGCGGCTTCGCCAGGGGTATGAAGTCATCTCCGGCGCCCGCTTTGGTGAACACCAGGATGGGCAAAGAGTGGCAACCGTGCTCGATGCAGAAGGAACCCATCTCTGGAACCTGGCTTATGGCGAGTTAGCCACCATCTGGCGGATAAATCTTGGTTGGAAGCGTCGCGAAAACAAAAATGAACTCGGTTTCTGGCTGGACACAGAGAGGGGATACTGGCAATCAAACAAGGCCGATGTCAACGATGATGCTGACGATCCCATGAGTGCCCGGCTAAAACGAGTCATTCCCTTTGTGGCCGACAATAAAAATGCGCTCCTCTTGGAACCACCCGAACCTCTCCCTTTGTCCGTCATGGCCTCACTTCAATCAGCCATCCAGAAAGCTATCCAGGCTGTCTACCAGTTGGAGGATAACGAGCTGGCTGTTGAACCGTTACCAGCCCGAGACAAGCGGAATCTCATCCTTGTTTATGAAGCGTCTGAAGGCGGCGCTGGCGTCTTGAAGCAGCTATTAGAAGACCCCGGTGCCTTGCCTGCCGTCGCCGAAGAAGCTTTACGCATTTGCCACTTCGATCCGGCCGACGGTACCGATCTTCGACGCGCGCCAGGCGCCCACGAAGAGTGCGAGGCAGCTTGCTACGATTGTTTATTGAGCTACTACAACCAGATGGATCATTTAGACCTTGACCGGCAGCTAATAAGAGAACATCTGCTGGCGTTGAAAGATTGCGCTGTTACGGCCAGTCCGGGCACCCAGACACGCCTGGAGCATTTAGAACGTCTTCGCACTTTGACGGGCAGCGAGCTTGAGCGTGAATGGCTAGAGATGGTCAATCAGAGTAATCTGCGATTGCCTAATGCAGCCCAGTATCTGGTCGAGAGCTGCAACGTGCGTCCCGATTTCTATTATGACGTGGAAGATGTCCGTGTCGCCATTTTTATAGACGGTCCTCATCATGATCAGGAGCCGCAAAAATCCAAGGATAAAGCAAATGACGATAATTTATTTTTAACTGGAATCGAGTCAGTTCGGTTTCACTATAAAGAAAAAGGTAAATGGCCAAAAATGTTGTCAGAACAAAGAGCTATTTTTGGTGCCGGTAAATGAAGGGAAACCTGATTTCCAGTTATTAAAAGAGCTAAACGATCTCGATACTTACAAAAAGGTGAGGAAACTGAGCCATGTTCACCAAAGCTAATAGTTGCCCAATATGCTTTAGCGCTTGGGAAGAGGTTGACGGTAGATGTGCCGTGTGCGGTTCTGTTGCGGAACTATACTACGAACGGACGCTGCCAAAAAGGGGCGAAGTTGACGAGGAAAAGTTAGAAAAAAACATTGGTAGTGTCCGGGCTTATCTTGTTGATCACGAGAATCATGGACAGGCTCGATACACGCTTGGTTTGTCCTATGTGAATATCGGCTTGTTGCCAGAAGGATTGGTGGAAATTAAGCGGGCGGCCCAATTATTACCTGAGAAAGTTCAAATAGCTTATGAAGCGGTGGCTATCGCAGCGAAACTGGGTGATTTTTCAGAAGAGACATTGGAACAGATTAATCGTGTTATTGAGAGAAAAACCGAATTCAAAGAGGCTTTGTATCTCAAAGGAATTATACTTCGTGAGCTTAATCGAGTTATTACAGCGGTCCGCAGTTGGCAGGATGCTTATAAAATTGACCCGAATTATAAACCTGCCTATCAGGAGATTCGTAGGTTCATCGATGAAAATGAGAAATGGCTCCAGAATCCAGCCATTTTCGCCAGGCTCGACGAATCCTCACTTCCTAAAAACGCGCGGGACTATCTCGACCTCGAATACAGTGATGATCCCATAAAACCCCCGCTATTGGGCGAAACCAGCATGAAATTCCTTGAGGATCTATGGCCGGAGAAAGCCAAGGTGATGCGGCAGATGTACGCTGACGATCTTCGCCAGTATGAGGATTTAATGGATAGACGTAGCCTCATACAAGAGACGCTAGAAGCAGACATTATTGCTTTGTCAGAATTGTGCCTTGGGATCTATAAAGCCAGGATGCAGCTAAAATCGGCCGTCGCGACAAGAACAACTGCTACCCCCACCGGATCTGGTCGATTATTATCCATAGCCGAACGGTCAAGAATCCTCGACGCGGAAGTTAAGCGATACCAGAAGGACGGATATAGCCTGGTCGCTCGTACAGAGACCACAGCGCAGCTTTCAAAAGAACATGAGTTTAGTTGCTGTTTAGCTGTGATCCTGACGTTTCTAATCATTGGGATTATTCTATATCTTCTGTACTACCTCACTGCAAAGAAAGAATCTCTGTTATTTCTTGAAGTGAATGAATATGGGCAGATCAAGCGAACACATTCGTAAT
>DASRZI010000567.1:0-5454 GCA_035686605.1 Candidatus Zixiibacteriota bacterium | reverse complement strand
CTGGTTGTGGTGTGAGGGAAGGAATCGCCGATCCATTGACTCCAGAGTAGACTGGTGCTCGCTGGGGTAACGAATTTTTACCCCGTGTCGTCGGTGAACGCATGTTCCCATTTCGATGGCCATAGAGAAGTCGTTCCCCCGTCACGGATAGTGCTCCGATAAAAAGAATCCTCGTAAGCCAGACCAAAGCAGCCACAAAAACAGGAACAAACCGCAACATTTCTTCCCGGCTTAATATCTCGTTACCGATCTGGCTGTTTAGCAAGGTTAAAGAGACCGCCCACCAGGTCATAACCGCGTTCATGGATGCGCCCAAGAACCAAGCGCCCATCAGGTACCAGACCTCTTTGGGCTCATCAGCACCTCGTTCAGGGGTGAAGAGTTTAGCCAGGCCGGCGAAATCGATGGCACAGAAGGCAATGGCTAATATCGAAGCCCAGGTCAGGCTCAGAAACCGCATATCCCCAAGCGAGCTCTGCAGTGCGAATCTTGTGGTATCGAAGTTGAACAATTCAAATGCAAGAAGAGCAGACACCAACAGTAAGCCAATCACAAGCTGCCTGGGAATTCTGTTTCCGGCAGCAATAGTTGGGCTAGATGATTTTGGCCGTTGAGCAGAAGGTCTGGATAGAGCGATGTTTTGCAGTGCCTGAATTCTCATGATTCATCCTCCTTGAAGTAGGTAATTTCGCGTGCTTGGCCAAGGTCAAGCATGCCAGCTATGAAATTGTGTTGATATTAGGCTGTAAAGATGGACTGGATTCTTTGACACTTTCGATATCAGAACGAATGTTCTAGTTACCATAATAGCACGCATGTTCTACCATGTCAAGTTATTTTTTCTAACTGTGCCATTTTTCCTAGTCGCCTCTGACCGAGATAGGAGATGGCGGTCTCCTCTCTATCGTTGGGGGCAAACAAAGGGCCGATTAAGCTGAGAATTTCGATCACATCATTTCCGCGCAAGGGTGCATAGCCGAGTCTAGAGAAATTAGCTACCAGATCAGTGGTACAATTTCAAGAATGTTCAGAGTATTCTGTGAGTGGGGACCAAATGGCGTTGCCAGGCTGTCAGACGTCTGCGAGGTTACCGTCATCGTCGACGTCCTATCTTTTTCAACAAGCGTTGACATCGCTGCCAACCGGTCGATCAAGATTCTTCCTTATAGCGGTCCGATGGCTGGCGCTCAGGAATTCGCCGAGAAACACGATGCAGAACTTGCCCGCCACAGAGGAAAGGGAGGGTTTTCGCTATCTCCTTATAGTTTTTCGACGATGCCTTATGTCAGCCGGATTGTGCTCCCGTCACCTAATGGCTCAACCCTCACATTATTGGCAGCCGAATCCTCGATCGTCCTCTGCGGATGTCTTAGGAATGCAAAGGCAATTGCTAAGGCAATTGCAAAGGCTTGCCTTGGTTATGAATCGATTGGGATTATCCCTGCCGGGGAAAGATGGCCCGACGGTTCGCTGAGACCCGCCCTGGAAGATTGGCTGGGCGCCGGAGCGATAATCTCCAGCCTGAAAGGCAGCTGGTCACCTGAAGCCAGGGCCGCCGCAGCTGCCTTCGGGTCGTATAAAGATGACTTGTTAGCCGCTATCTGCTCCTGCCTTTCGGGTAAAGAACTGATCGACGGTGGCTATCGGCGGGACGTCGAGATAGCCTGTGATTATGGTTCAAGCGATGCGGTTCCTCGATTTTCTCCACCTGCCTATCAAAACGCAGCAATTGATCGCTCTCTAGATTAAATTCTGGAGACATGGGTAAGTAAGAAGTGCCAAAGGTGACACGGTCGATTTGCGCTGAAGAAGCTCGAGGACTGGTCCGAATAGATGGCTACTGCCGCTGCCTTATACTGGTCAGGCTTGCACCAGCCTGCAACCGTACTCGATCTAAGCCAGCAACTATAAGAGGATACAACGGAACCATGACCAATCCGATGAGCAATGCTCGATGATTTATTAGCAGTGGCATAGTAAACAGGGGATAGAGCCACAAGGGATGGGGAAATGCCATGGCCGTGAGCAATGAATATGGCTCCGCATGGGTTGCCGACATCAGATTTGCGGCCACGATGGCCATGACCAATTGCTCTTGTGTATAAAGACGACGCCAATTGAAGATAATGGGCCAGATCAACAAACCCCAGGGGAAGATCACTAATGACGTATTTCCCCGCCAAGCATTGAATTCTAGAACATGGGTTGGCCAGGTGACTGGCCAAAAGCCATAGCGAAGGATCGACAGAATGCCGACGATACTGGGTACGATAAGAACACGCCAATCTCGCGCCCACACCAAATATACCAAAGCCAGGACAAGACCAACCTGAGGTTTTATGCCAAGCAGGGTGATAGCCAGACCAACCAGCAAAGGCTTTCGCTCCCTAATCGCCCAAAGACCTAATCCAGCGCCCAGCAGTGTTAGAACGTCGAGCTGGCTATAGAACAACACCCGCAGCGCCGGATAGCTTGCCAGCAGAAGCCATTTATTGACACCGGTAAGACGGTGCACGGCATACAGGCAGCCAATCGAGACGAGACTAAAGAGGAAAATGCCGACCCTGATCGGGAATAGAGCAAAGGGATAGAGGATAATACCGAGATAAGGCGGATTAGCAACCGGCTGGGTCATGAAGTCGGCCGAAAGCGTAGCTTCTCTAAAAAGAGGCCATTCGTATCCACCGACTGCCAGGATTTGAAAGCCAATCACAAAGCCAATGGCTATACAAAACCAGGCATAGACATCAAGGCTTGGGCGATTGATACGATGAGCTAGTACCACAGTACCATTATAGCGAGACTCATGGTCAATTTCTAGTGGCAAGTTGGGTCAAATCATAAGAAAGCGCACGGTACTGCACGTTCTGATACAAGATTCAAAAACCTTCCAATGGACTACTTTGTCTAGTAAAGGAACTCACTCCCGCTTCAGAATTCCGAACTATTCCCATAGCCTGTGAAATCTTATTGGTAATCTTTGGGAGATTTCTCCACCGACCCTTGCGTCCTGCACCCAACTTGGTCTATTCTGGATTTGACAGGGAAGTAGGAGTAGATCATCATTTCAGTAGTCACCCTCTGGAGGATAAACGATGAAGGTACAAGCTGCTCTCCTGTCAGACCAAAACCAACCATTCGTGGTCAAAGAATTGGACTTGGCAGAACCCAGGGATGGAGAAGTTCTGGTCCGCCTGGCTGCCAGCGGCGTTTGCCACAGCGACTGGCACCTGGTTACCGGGGCAACCAAGCACCCACTACCCGTGGTGGCTGGTCATGAAGGGGCAGGCATCGTGGAATCTGTCGGACATGGAGTGAGCCGAGTCGCGCCAGGAGATCATGTCATCCTCAGCTGGGCGCCAGCCTGCGGACATTGCTACTACTGTCTAAACAATAAGCCAAACCTCTGCAACTCTTTCATCGGTCCGATCTGGGCTGGCACCATGTTGGACGGCACGCCCAGGCTTAGTCACAAAGGCCAGCCAGTTTTTCATTTCTGCGGCTTAGCTTCATTCGCCAATAGGGCGGTTGTAGCCCAAGAAAGCTGCATTCCGATCCGCAAAGATGTCCCTTTGGCGATCGCGTCCTTGGTCGGCTGCGCTGTTTCAACTGGGGTTGGGGCAGTGTTCCATACGGCTGGCGTTCGGCCGGGCGAGAGCGTGGTTGTATTTGGCTGCGGCGGCGTTGGTCTGAACATTCTACAGGCAGCGGCTCTATCCGGTGCAACGACCATCATCGCCGTGGATACCAACCCAGTCAAGATGGACATGGCCCGGCAATTTGGTGCGACTCATACGTTGCTGGCGGACGCCGACTCCCGATCGAAGATAAAAGAATTGACCGATGGCAGGGGCGCCGACTACGTTTTCGAGGCAGTTGGAACGCCAGCCCTTCAGGAAGAGGGTCTTCGTACTACAAGACCAGGTGGGACGTTAGTCCTCGTCGGTCTGTCTTCCGTAAAAGAGCCGACAAATCTTTCAGGAGCCTTCATCACCCGCCAGGAGAAGGTCGTCAAGGGCTGTTATTACGGAAGCGTCGACACCGACAGGGATTTTCCCTTGATTCTAGACCTTTACACGGCGGGGAAACTGAAGCTGGATGAACTCGTTTCCCACTCCTATCCCCTGGACCAGATAAACGAAGCATATGCGGCGATGTTGGGTGGGGAAGTCGCCCGCGGTGTCATTGTCTTCTAGAGATATTCTGGGACGAAAGCCTTCCTCAGGGGAGGGGGCTTCTAACTGCTTCTGATCGGGAGGGTTAGTTATCCCCTAATCCAGAGATGATTTGACCGATTGGGCAACCGTGTATGGAACGCCAGGCACCGAAGCGATTTCTTCCATCGTGGCCTGCCGAATACCATCCAGGGAGCCAAATCGATCAAGCAATATTCGTCTCCTCTTTGGACCTACACCCGGAATATCGTCAAGAATGGAAGCAACCCCCACTTTTGACCGGCGTCTCCGATGACCTTCATTGGCAAACCTGTGGGCTTCGTCACGAACGCGTTGGACCAGATAGAGCCCCTCCGATCGTTCGTCCAGGCGGATACCTCCTGGCTTTCCTGGGGCGTAAAGCACCTCATCTTGCTTGGCTAGAGCAGCGATCGGCACCTCATTTTCCAGGTCGAACAAGAGAAGCACTTCCCGCGTCACTGCCAGCTGCCCTTTTCCCCCGTCGACGATGATTAAGTCCGGCAAGATGGCCCAGGCAGTATCCTTTCGTAGTTTGCCGATCTTGCTCGGATCGTGCAGCTCGCCAGCGACGGTATCCGCATAGCGTTGAAAACGACGGCTCAGGACTTCTTTCATAGCCCCGTAGTCGTCGTTGCCTACCAAGCGGACATTGAAACGCCGGTAGTCGCTCTTTCGCGGTGCGCCCTGGACAAAAACGACCATGGAGCCAACGGTCTGAGCACCCTGGGTATGGCTGATATCGTAGCATTCGATACGGGAAGGCGGGCGCTCCAGTTCCAGGGACACCTGCAGTTCGTTCATAGCTGTCACATGTTTTGAGCGGTCAGAAGCCCATTGTTGGCGCAGCGTGGCCAGCGTGTCCGATGCGTTTGCGGCTGCCATCTGGACCAGTTCCTTCTTCATGCCGCGTTGGGGCACGGAGATGGTTACCTTGGTGCTTCTCTTTTCTTTAAGCCACCGTTCAATGACCCTGGCCTCTTCCACCTCGTTGGGCAGCAATACTTCTTTCGGAATGTGAGCCGCCTCATCATAAAATTGGATGAGGAAGTCGCCTAGTATCTCCGCCTCATCCTCGTCTTCGGTGCCTTCAAGAAGGAAATATTCGCGGCCGATGAGTTTGCCATGGCGTATGAAAAACACCTGGACGCAAGCATCGCCCTGTTCGCGGGCAAAGGCGATAACATCCTGATCCGTATTGGCTGCGCTGATCACTTTCTGCTTGGCTACTACTGTATCGATGGCCTTTAATTGATCCCTG
>DASRZI010000566.1:0-3880 GCA_035686605.1 Candidatus Zixiibacteriota bacterium | reverse complement strand
GAACTGCCATCCACTACGCCGCCGATTGAATTGGCGCCTGGCGGCGTGCTTCCTGGAGAGCAGCTAATGAGAACGCTAGCGATTAGCAGAAGCCATACCCAAATGAATCTAGTTTGAATGGAAAACATTTCGATCCTCTTTTGTTGGCCTAAAGATTTACTTAGTCCTACTGAAACAGTTTGCTCGACGGCGTGGGCAACGATCAACATCGCATCACCATATTGTCGCTTGACTATTAGACCACCAACGCGCCGCCCAGGTGCTTTGCCGATAACTACTCAATCCGGTCTTCGACCGAAAGCACATCTGTCTTGACGATCTTTTGGCGAAATTGGTTCCGCCTTGAGCGAGGTAATGGGTGGCAGTCACGCCAAGACTACTGATCAGTCTCCGGCGGGTAAACTAATATCTCGGCCGCCTCTGAAGCGAAAATCACAGTTTCTGGCGGTGGTTCTATGAGGTCTGCCGCCTTTTGCTGGAAATAGAAGTCCAGTGGAATACCCACACCATCCAGGCGAACGATATAACCTTCATCGTCGACTCGTAGAATCACGGATACATTGTTTGATTCCCCACTGGGCACGGTGGTAAAGAACAGAGCATATGTACCGTGAGGAAATTCAGGCCGATCAGGTAGATCCTCTGAGACTACATAGGCCGCATAGAGAGATTCAGCTTCAAATTCCAGGACACGGCCTACCTCTGACGCAGGAACGGAGTGACCTTCGCCCGGACCACCAAGTGGAAAGAAATCCACGAGCATGCCCTCCGCCTGGCCGCTTTCACACGTTGGTGTGGCTCCCAATCCGTCGGCCCTGGTGCAGCCGGCCGTCACAAACTGGACCAACGCCTGACGCGCCTCAAGGTCATTGCTCAGTACGGTGTCGATCACGAAATCAACCTCGGGAAGGCCAGTCTTGATATTCCTAGGAACCTGTGCAGGTGGATCAGGGACGATGGTAGCTGCGGCGGTTGGCGGTTGGGTTGGCTCTGCCGCTGCAATCCGGGTTGGTGTCTCGGTTGGCGTCTCGGTCGGCGTTGCCATCGCGAGCCGAGTTGGCGTGGCCACTTCTTCAGTTTGTGTCCAGGTGGGCTGAATTGTCGGGGGAGTTGTAACCGCTGGCTCGAGTTCAGCCGGGTCTTCCGATAGTTGCTCCCCGGCCGGAGAACCACAAGCTACCAACAAGAGCAGCAAAGACAGGAACAGATAAACAGAAAGTCGTCTTTTCATCATGAACCTCCATCGCAAACCGAAGCAAGCTGCTATCTGGCAATTTTGCCTACGATCAACATCGCCATACCGGTAGTACATCTGTCTTGACGTTTTCTTGGCGGGATTGGTTCCGCTTCGCAATGTAAAATAGACAACACTGACAGACATTTGCTTTCTACCGGCAATGGAACGAAAACTCTAGGACGCACGCTGAGATTGTTTCCTCAAGCGATCAATCCGTGTCGTTTCCATATGGCACACCGGCATAGTGCATGATCTACAAACCAGCTGACCTGTCATCAGCTATCTCACAGCATCAAATGCCGGCGGCTGGCCGCCCACAGACGCGATGAGCGTATCCGTGCCGCTGCTGTCGTTCAAGAGTAGAGCCCAACCCCTGTCTGATGCCTGTAAATACAGGTAGCTATTGTCGTCGACCCAACGAACATTGAGGGCAACCGACTCGCCATTGCCCACCAGCTGCGGTTCTTCGTCCATCTGACCGGTGAAGATGCTGACAGCGGCTGTCTCGCCCGATGGCCGAGTGAAGCTGAACCGTTCTCCGCCAGGCGACCAGTCATAGAAGGGATCGACCCGGCTGGAATAGAAGATCGGATCGCCGATCCTGTCGTCCCAAGTGACAAAGAGCAAATCGGTCCGCTCCGGGTCAATGTCGGGGCTGCTCAGATAGGCGATGGTCTCTAGGGTGGGGTTGATGACGGGTTCAGGCAGTGGATAGGTGCCCCTTGCTTCTATCGTGCCCACAAGCCCAGCCGGCGTCCCGTCCGTGTGCAGGCGCCAGATACCAAAGGCCTGGTTCTCCATGCCTAGCCGGTCTGGCGGGGGGATGACCACGCCTAGAACGTCACTTCTAGGCGACCAAACAGGACGGGCATAGTAACGGAACTCGCTGTAGGTGATGACAGGCGTGTAACCGAAGATCCGCTGCTTGTCCTCGCCGTTTATGGTGGTCAAGGAAATGCTATCTGGAGTAATCACGGCCACTCGATTTCCGTCGGGTGCGATGGCGAAATTGCCCCCGTCCCCAGGCAGGAACAGATAGTCCAGGAACAACGAGTCAGCATTAATATTCCAGAGATCGTCAGACAACAGGAGCCCGGGTCCGTCACTTAGCATTCTTGTATTAAACAGCAGTTCGCGACTGCCCGGGATCCAGGCCAACTGGTTAATCGTCATACCGGTGATATAGTCGGCCAACTCTCCTTCCTGTGGGATCGGCAGGTCGCTCTCTTTGACCAACTGGCGCTCGTTGCTGCCATCGGCGTTAACGGCCCATATGCCGTTGCCCCGGCGGAAAGCAACAACACCCTTGTCATCGCTCAGCAAGACCTGGTCGACGCCCCCGTCTTTGGTAAGCTGGCGCTCGCCGTCGGTTGCGGTCCACAACCAGGCGTTGTTGTCCCTGGTGAAGACGACGACCAGGTCGTCCACTGGTTCCGGTGAGGGTGTCGGCGTCATAGCCAATACAGCAGAAATAGCCGGTGGTTGGAAGCTCCTAACGATCGTCATAGCTTCCGGCACATTGGCGGCTTCACACCGCCCTTGCCCATCGCTGAGAATTCGTATTACGTAGCCGGTATCCCGATCAATATAAACTGCCATGAGCGCTTCCATCTCAGGACAGACCGATCCAGTCCCATTACTGTAAGTGACCATCGTACCTACCCTATCATTGTCGATAGTTCGTACTGTTTGGACCTCCGAATGATCACTTACACCGGTAGACAAAGTGGAAATCAGCTTTTCGTGTGTCTGACCCTCCGACGGCATGACCTGGACTGATATCAAGTAAGGTCGACTTTCGCCAACCATATCCCCTTCGAAAAAGTACGTGGTGTTCTCGTCTGGCTCTATCTCCTGGACATTGGCGCTCTCGGGAATCAGCAGTTTGTAGCCAAGGACAGGTTTGGTATAGACTATCAGCGGTCCCCATCCGCTCGCAGGCTCCTGAGTCAAGGTCGGCGTTGTCACGATCTCCGTCGCAATATTCTGAACCGTGTCAGATTCTGGCGAACCTTCAGTCACAGAAGGCTCCGGGGTCCGGTCAAGGCTTATATCCAGGGTGCCGCAAGAAACTAAGGTCAGCACCAGCACGAGGAAGATATTACCCCCTGTTAGATTCGGGAATCGTTTCATATCAAATTTGGCCATCATGTCATCTCCTATCCGCAGCACATCGCTGCTGGTAATGGCTGGTATTGTAGCACCCCGTTGTCACGATTATTTTGTTGATTGATGATTGTTCGGTAACAATGGTTACCGATTGGTAACAGCGACCAAATCAATAAAAACGGACGACTTCCATTCGCAATACGTTTAAACTGCGACAACCAGACAGCCATAACGCATTCTGATTTCAGCGTTAGAGGTAATTCACCGGCTCCTTGTCGCCAGTTCAGATGCATACTACCGGCTTCGTCTGTCACGATCACTGGGGCATCGGAGAGGCGTCGGGTACTGCTGGCGATACTATAATCCTGGTATTGACCACCATTAAACACAGTCGCGACAATTTGCATGCGTTCATCGAAGCCGGCCATTGACCGTTTAGGTCCTGGTGATATTCTGATTATTGGTCTGGAAGCAGCCATGGAGAGCTCTACTGGCATAACTTTGTTTCCCGCTTACAGCTTATGGTGTATTTTG
>DASRZI010000565.1:0-3867 GCA_035686605.1 Candidatus Zixiibacteriota bacterium | reverse complement strand
CCTTCGTCTCGATATGCCTGGTTTGTGGCTGTATTACCATCTTGGGCGTCGGATACTTCTTCATTTGGCCATCTTCGGACACGCCATCTGAGACGCGGATCGCTAACACATCTGAGATCGCCACAATCCCTCCTGCCCTTGCCGAGTTGACGACCGGCACCCCCACCGTTGTCTCTCCCTCGCCAACACCCGTATCACTCGTAATCGAAACGCCAACCTCTGTGGTTGAAGAATCAGGTACGGAAAACGATCTGATAACACCTCCGGACCACATCGAACAAACTCCACTTGACGATAACCACTGGAACGATCTCCAGGCCCTGATGAGCGAGGCCTACCCACCCCGAGATTATTATGAAAGTGCAGCTAGATTAGGTTCAGGCTATGTGGGTGAACGAACGGTCCAAAGAGAGTCTTTTCAAGTAGGCGCTCGACAGGTTTTTAGAACCGAGGAGGGGCGTATCGACGCCGAACTCCTTGCGATTACAGACCACGCCTACTTTTGGGTTGAAACAACATTAGGTTTCGATGCTGAGTCTGTGACGGCAGCGGCTGAGCGGTTCGAGCAGGATTTCTATCCGGTCGTTCACCAGGTATTTGGAGAAGAATGGCGTCCTGGCGTTGACAATGACGATCATTTTAGCATCTTGCACCTGGAGGGTTACGACGGCGATGGCGAGCTGGGATTTTTCAACAGCGGAGACGAGTATCCTTGGGCGGTAGCCATTGATTCTAACCAACAGGAAATGGTCTATCTAAATATGGCCAATCTCTCGCTCGGCGACGATCTCTATCACGGCACGCTGATTCATGAGGTTCACCATCTCATCCAGTGGCACAACGATGCCAATGAATCTATCTGGATGAACGAGGGTTTGGCTCAGTTAACCGAGCACTATGCGGGGCTTGATACAGTAGATACGGCGACCGATTACTTACACAATCCAGATACATCACTGAATTCATGGAACTTCGAGGATGAAGAGCTGATCTACGCCCATTACGGGGCTTCATATCTCTTCAACGTCTACCTTTGGGAGCAATTGGGAATCGCCGCGATTTCCGCACTGTCATCCGAACCCGCCGATGGTCTGGCAGGTGTACATGCCATTCTATCGTCATTCAAGCCGGAGATGACTTTAGAAGAGTTAGTGGGCAATTGGGCTGTGGCTAATTACCTCGATGACTTGGACGCGGGGCGAGAATATGGCTACGCAAATCTTCGTCTTCACCGTCCAGTTCATGAAGAGGAGATATCATCGATAGAGTACGAATCGATAAAGCGAATTAACCAATACGGCGTCCACTATACCCGTCTGGATCTTTCCGGCCCTACGATAATCACCTTTGTTGGGGATACAGTTTCTGAATTGATGCCAGCCTCCAGCTCGACAAGCGATCGCTTCTGGTACGCTCTGGCACCCGATGAGGTTGATGCCAACTTATCCGCGGATATCGACCTGATTGGCGTAAAATCGGCGACTCTAAATTTCTCGGCCTGGTATGATCTGGAAGAAGGGTTTGATTTCGCTTACGTCGCCATTTCAACCGACGAAGGAATCACCTGGGACATTCTTGAACCAGAGCATTCGATTGGGGGCGAGTACGGAACGGCTTTCAGCGGCAGAAGCCAAGACGAAGTGGATAGCGATGGGGGTTGGGTTCGAGAATCGATTGACCTGAGCCGATATGCGGATCAAAGGGCGACGATTCGCTTCGAGCTCCTAACTGATTCTGCAGTGACCAGCAGAGGCTTTGCAGTTGACAATGTTTCGATACCAGAGAGTGGACATGACTTGACTGTTGGGGCGGATATCTGGTCGGCAAGTGGATTTGTGCAAACGGGAAGCATTCTGCCACAACCCTGGGCTGTAATCTTGATAGAAGAAGGCGACATCCCCAAGGTCACACACCTAACTCTCAATGAATTGAATCAAGGGCAATGGACGTTTGAACTTGGTCAAGAGGGTGGGGTTCTGGTTGTCGCGGCTCTGAATCCCATTGTTGATGCACCAGCTTCATACTGGCTGGCAGCAGAACAATAGATCCTCTCGGCGGAATTACAGACCCAAACCGTACCTACTCTTCCTGATAGCTGCCTTTTTGCATCTGCTCAAATTGCGTCTGGAGCTCCTGACGGGTTTCCTCCATCGCCTGTTTTGCCTCGGCCAATGCCTCTTCCCAACGATTCGTCATCTCTTGACGAAGGTCTTGGCCAGAAGCTGGCGTTAGAAGCAATGCCGTCGTAGCCCCTACAATCGCTCCACAGAAAGCTCCCACCATGAAGCTAAACATTTTGTTCATCCACGCCCTCCATCAGCATTCGGCTACTCCAGTCTCTCGATAGTCGCTCCGAGCAATCTATCGAGTATGTTCTTCGTACCCTCAACTGAGAACAAGTTCAATTTGAATCTTGAAACCAGATACGCACTATGTTGCCAGTGCTTACGCCGCGAATTATAGCCTATTAGGGATGATGGCTCTAATTGACTAAAGCTTGTAGCTCGGCAAAGCTGATAATGCTACACTCGAAGGACAAGGAAGGCTCGGCTTGTCAGAATACATTGAGATTGAGACTTATATAGATGATGAGTCGAATCGGGTTATCATCAAGACGAATCTGGTACTCACTGGTCTGGGGGAGGAGAGTTATCAGTCAGCTCAGATGATGGAATTGGGATCGACCTTGGCACAGTACATATCACAGATCGATGGCCTCCAATCGCTAATCATTGGTGAACGAGAGCTGATAGCAACCCACGATCCTACGATACCGGCACACATTGTTGCCTCAGAAATAGCAGCCGCCCTGAAGGAATTTTTCCTCTGACAATTATTCCTTCGATTTATTATGATATTTCCTGACCGAGATCTGAATCACCCTACGTGTAATCCAGTGAATCTAGCGACGCAGTAGCAATCGATGTCGTCTCGAAAACCGGCAGCTAACACCATCCTCATCGTCCTCGCCTTCGGCGTATTCGTCGCGGCGGACGACCTGACTGTCGTTTCGACAATGCTGCGACAGATCATTTTCGATTTAGAGATCCCCCTCCCCGATGGCCTGGATGATGCGGCCTGGATCGTCAACGCATATCTGATCGCCTACGTGGTCGTCATGCCTTTCGTTGGGCGGATAAGCGATATTTTGGGCCGGCGGCCTGTGTATATCGCCGCATTCACCCTATTCCTGGCTGGTTCGATCTGGGTCCCATTGGCCCCGGATCTTCCCTCCTTCATCTTCGGAAGGGTATTAACGGCCCTGGGTGGAGGAGCCATGGTGCCTGTGGGAATGGCCATAATCGGCGATGTCTATGAGGCTAGGAAACGACCGTCAGCTCTGGGAGCTTTGGGAGCGATCGACACCGCTGGTTGGGTCTGGGGCCCGCTCTATGGAGCTCTGTTGATCCGTTTTCTCAGTTGGGAATGGCAGTTCTATTTGAATATCCCGCTGGCCCTGATTGGGATCGCGGCCTCGTGGTGGGTCTTGCGGGATCTACCGCGTCCGATGGGCAAGCCCCGTATCGATTGGCTGGGTACGATCGCCCTTACCATCGCATTATTGGCTCTCAACATCGCCCTGCTCAACAGCAGCGACATTCAAAGCGTGGGATCCTTGGCTGAACTTACCGGTGAGGAATCACCAAGCACTTGGCCCTTGTATATCGTGTCGCTGGTCAGCTTTGGGCTCTTTGTCCTGATTGAGACGCGGTTGAGCAGAGGTCGCTCGTTGATTCCGGGTTTTAAATTCTGGCCTAAATCGAAGATACCGCCCTTGATCAACCTGGGCTTGTTCCGAAAACGAAACTTCAGTTCGGCCGTCGTGGTGAACTTCATGGTGGGCTGGGTACTGATCATCGCCATGGT
>DASRZI010000564.1:0-19978 GCA_035686605.1 Candidatus Zixiibacteriota bacterium | reverse complement strand
GGACCCATCAAGCACTTTGTATTTAGAGCGCCAGCAGCTGCGGACTGGCAAACACAAAATGAAATGCCCGAATTTTACTTCGTCCCTGAAAGCCAGGATCAACGTGAAGTGCTCAAGGAATGGGGATTCCGCTGCTCCCTTAGATCCCATCAGAATATGAATTGCTGGCTGACTGGAATTGGTTCGGCACGGAATTGGTCGACGGATTTTCTGTTCGCCTACCTTGATTACCCAACATACGAGGAAGCAAATGCAGGCATTGGAGCGCGTCACAAGCTCTATCTGCACAGAAGTTCCTGGGAGTATTACGCTGTCCTCGAGGGTGAGAAAACCCTCCAGATTGAAACCGAAATGGTCTCCGTCAAGGCGGGAGAATTGCTTGAAGTACCACCGGGCGTCAAACATTTTATGGCGGGTCGAAAGGCTCCCTACCGGGGACTTACGTTTCGCGTACCTGTCTTACTCGATAAAGAGACTATCTAGGTGCCGGACGCCGGGAGTAGGAGCGAAGCAGCAATCCAGAGGAAACCCGAACATCAGCAGTAAAGATCATCCCTAGCCACGAAGGTGGAAAATTACCATGTCAGGCGCCGGATATATATTGAAGAATCTCTTCTTGAGCGTACTGCCGGGAGTGGAACTATCTTGGACAAACTATTCGGGAAGCAGCGTCCGAGTAATCAATATATTGTGGAACTATCTGATTTCTAGTATATAGTAAAGTCACATCATCTTGTTTGGTCCAATCCGGTCTGGGAAATCAATGACAGGCGATTGCAGCCGGATCAGAGTCATAAGAAAAGGGCGAATCATATCAATGAAGAATAGATCCAGATTTTTGACCTTCGGTAAAATAGCGGCCTTGCTGCTCCTCCTTTCATTGTTGTTCGCAGCAGGAAGGATTCAATCCGTATCAGCGGAAACACAGCCGGCGCAGCAGGGCGACCGCATCTGGTACGACGTCGACGAACAGTCAATAGAAAGCAAGGGTGAAAGACGCATTGTTCCAGATACGTACCGGACACTCACAATCGATTACGATGCCTTAGTTAACCAGCTTGAGCAAGCTCCCATGGAGTTTACGCCGGAATCGTTCACCACCAATACAGTGATGGCCATTCCCTTACCAAACGGGGTTAACGAGCGATTTAATATATTTGAATCGCCAGTCATGGCGCCTGAGCTAGCAGAGAAATTCCCCGAAATAACGACGTACTATGCTGTCGGGGTTGACGATCCATATGCGTCGGGCCGGCTTGACCTCACTCCATTCGGATTCCACGCCATGATCTTTTCTTCTTCTGGCACCTTCTATATCGATCCTTTCAGTACGGGCGATCCGCTTCACTACGTCAGTTATTTCAAGACTGACTATTCTGCCCCAGAAGATGTGGTTTACGAAGAGCTTGGCCCGATTGGGGAACCAGAGCCCTTTACGCCACCGACAGAACTAATAACCGGGGAAAACCTTCGTACACACCGGCTGGCCCAGGCAACCACCGGAGAGTACTCCCAATTTCATGGCGGCACTGTGCCACTTGTGATGGCGGAGGTGGTTACGGCGATCAACCGGGTGACAGGCATTTATGAGCGTGAAGTCGCCATTCGGTTGGAGCTCATCGCCAACAATGACCAGTTAATTTACCTGGATGCAGCAAACGATCCCTATACCAACAACAATGGCGGCCTGATGCTTGGAGAAAACCAGGCGAACATCGATGCTGTAATTGGCAATGCGAATTATGACATCGGTCACGTATTTAGCACCGGTGGCGGTGGCATCGCCAGGTTAAACGCTGTCTGTGGAACCGGAATAAAGGCGCGAGGGGTAACAGGGCTAACGTCACCTGTTGGCGATCCCTTCTATGTCGATTACGTCGCCCACGAGATGGGACACCAATATGGTGGAAATCACACTTTCAACGGAATCGCCGGTTCTTGTGCGGGAAACAGAGCTGCCAATGCAGCTTACGAACCTGGCAGCGCAACGACGATCATGGGCTATGCCGGAATATGTGCTGAGGACAACACTCAGAGCAACAGCGATGACTACTTCCATACGAAAAACTACGACGAGATGGTCGCCTTTACAACCACTGGAGGTGGAAGTACGTGCGGAGTGGTGACCGCTACTGGTAATCACGCTCCTGTCGTGGACGCTGGAACAGGGGGATTCAATATCCCAATTAATACGCCGTTTACGCTAAATGGATCGGCGACGGACTCGGACAGCGATCCGCTTACCTACAATTGGGAAGAATTCGATCTAGGTCCAGCCGGTCACCCCAACACTCCTGTTGGCAACGCCCCGATATTCCGTTCATTTACAGCAGTGACAGAGACTCACAGAACATTCCCCCAGATGAGTGACGTCGTAAATAACACTCAGACCATCGGCGAAATCCTCCCAAGCTACGCTCGGGATCTGACCTTCCGCTTGACGGCGCGTGACAACCATTCAAACCCAAGCGCCGGTGGGGTTGCTTATGACACCATCGCCTTCGATGTTACAGACCAGGCTGGACCATTCCTGGTTACTTCGCCCAATACAGCAGTGACATGGGCCATTGGCTCGCTGCAGCCCGTTGCTTGGGATGTAGCCAATACGGACATGGCGCCCGTAAGCTGTCCCGTGGTTAAAATCTCATTATCGACGGATGGTGGGTATACCTATCCAGAAACACTTGCAGCCAGTACGCCAAATGACGGGACCCATTACGTACCAGTACCCAATACACCGACGAGTACGGCTCGCGTTCAGGTCTCTTGCCCGAGCAACATATTCTTCGATATTTCCAACGTCAACTTCTCAATTGCCGATCTTTCGCCCTATGCCAGCTTGGCGGCAACGAAGAGTGTAGATCCGTCCACTAATCTGGATCCTGGCGATGCGTTGACCTACACAATTGACGTACTCAATACAGGTACTCTTCTTGCCACGGTGACGACTGAAGACGATTTCGACTCAAATCTACTGACTCCGTTCTGCAATGGTGTACCAGGAGACTTGTCAGATCTACGAGTTCTCTCAGCGGCTTCCGGCACGATGTTCGAATGCACTGCGCAGGTCGATCCAGGCTTATCAATCGAGATTGACAAGGTGGTCGATAATCCGGAAGTGGCAGCAGGCACTTCGGTTACATACACAATCACCGTGACCAATCCCAATACGCTGGCGACCGTCGAGAATGTCGTCGTCACCGATCCGGATGTCAGCGGATGCACACCAAACCTAGGCACGCCTATTCAGCTTGCCCCACTTGCGAACCAGGTTTATGTTTGCCCTGACGTACCGATTACCGGAGACGTCACCAATGTGGCTGTGGTCACCGCGGAATACCATATCAGCAACAGCGCGACCGCCTCGGCGCCCGAGGCTTCGAACAGCCCCGTCACCAGCAACATCGTCGAAAGTATTGTGTTAATGACCGATAGCGACTCGGCGACGGTGACCGTGCCGACCTTTTACAGCTTTATGCCGCTGCTAGTGGGCGGTACTGATCCCGTGGCACCCCCCAGAGCCGCCGCTCCCATCATGGGCTTCTCGCTCGCGATTACTGGTCTCGGGATCGTATTTTCGCTGCGGAAAAGACAACAGTAAGTAAGAATGCGATAATCTTGTTCGGTTCGCGGAAGATCCGAAGATCGACCGTGAACCGAACAATTGCTTCTTGGAAGGTTTTCAGGTGGAGGAGTCGCAACTAAGCAGTCTGCAATCTAATGGGACTGGCTGGCTTGGTGAAGATAGATACTTAGTCTGACATTGAATCGTTGGCACTAGGAATTTCTGCCGGCGTACCCTTTCTATAATCCTCAATGTGAATGACCGATGGCGTGAGCGATAGGCCAATTCCTGCCGCTAGACAGGCAAATCCAGCGGCTATAAACCAGACCTGAAGGTCGATCAGGTCGCTAAGCTGACCGGCGATCAATAGCCCAATCGGAGAGGTAATCGCCAGGAGACTACCCATCATGGTAAAAACGCGTGCCTGAACATCTGCCTCGACGTTGGCCTGCATGATGGCCATAATTGGGCCATCGACGAAGGGTATCATGAAACCCATGATGAAGACGCTGACCAAAGCCAACCAGAACATCGCCCCCGGAGTAAAACCTAACAGTATTAGGCTAAGCCCCATGAAAATGATTCCGATGAGCGATGTGTAAATCCGCCGGTGAAATCCTCCCCAAACGCCAAGGATAAGACCGCCTAAGAGCATACCTATGCCGCTGACCCCTTCCAGAATGCCCAACTGGACAGCGCCGCCTCCAAAGTGGTTCTTGACCAAGAGAGGAAGCAGGGTAAAAGCCGGTGTGAGAACTAGATGGATCAACATGGCGGCGAAAATGATGGCTAAAAGGCCGCGCCAACCGATTACATAGCGAAAACCTACCGCCAAATCGCTCCATATACTTGACTTCTCTTCTCCTTGATCTGTTCGTTTGGGTTGGGGGATGAAGACAAACAACAACGGGATGATTGCCAGCAGGGCAGTACCGACGTCGATGGCCATCACCTGGCCCATGGTCAGGGCTTCTACCGCTAATGCACCTAAAAGCGGTCCGACTATTGTCAGCGCGCCATTGAGTGCCTGGTTGACGCCTGCGACGCGAGTTAAGTAGTGGTCAGGCACCATCAAGGATGTCGAAGCCTGCATCGCAGGCCAGTGAAAGCTACCAGCCAAGGAACGAATAAACATCAGAGCATAGATATGCCATATCTCGATATTGCCACTCCAAAATAGATAGCCCAGTATCAATGCTCCCAAGGCGACGGTCGCGTCGGCAAATATCAAAACCAGACGACGGTTCCAGCGGTCGATGTAAGCGCCGGCGATTGGGCTCAACAGAATCTCAGGAACTAGAGCCACGATAGTAGCGGTCGTCAAAACTGTGGCTCTGTCGGCTTGCAGCGCTAGCCACCATATTAGTGCGAACTGGACAATACGGCTGCCAGCTAGGGATAACGCCTGTCCTATCCAGATCGAAAAGAATGGTCGCTGCCAATTTTCTGGGATATCTACTGCTTGCTTTGAACTTGGTTCTGGCTGGGATGTCATATGTGGATTATCGTCTTATGCGAGCTGAAGTTGGAATGACCGGATTCTAGTTCAGTACCATTTCCATCGCCAATTTTAGTGATTTGCAGGCTAATTTGTAAGAGGACCATAATTCGATCTCGGCCCGGTGATGACAGTTCGAAGAGACAAGCTCCGCGGCGTGGCGGCCTGCCAATCTCTGCTCTTGTACCATGTACGGATCCAAAACCACTTCTGCTTGCCTTTTAGAAGGAACTGCTTACACTGATGATCTAAGTCGTTTCATCACTGAGAGCAGTACTCCAACTTTATAATTGCTTAACCCTACTTTTCAGGAGATAGGCATGACCGACTACGATCACCGATCTTTGCCTGGATCGGATCAGGCTCCTATAAAACTTCACAAACTTTTATCCTCGCTGACCGATATAACCAGCGTCGTCTCGGATGCAGATCTGGAACTAATCGAGCTAGCCCAAGACGAACTCCTTTTCGAACAGGGTGATTCGTCGGACAGCATGTATATCCTGATGGCCGGCATGTTGGGTGTGCGTGTGCGGCACGAAGACGGCACTGAAACAGTAGTAGACAAGCTATCTCCTGGGGCGGCTGTGGGGGAGATGGGAATGCTAGCCGGACGGCCGCGATCAGCTTCAATCTTCGCCCTTAATCCGGCAGGCCTAATTCGAATTGACAAGAGCGGGTTCCAGCAGCTCCTAAAAGATGACGATGCAGGTATCAAGCAAATAGCGGGACAGACTGCCGAGCGCTGGCAGCGTCTGCAGCTATCCAAAGTCCTCTCAAAACTGTTCGGCCAATTGGAAACTGCGCAGCTTCATGCCATCCAAAATCGCCTGGAATGGATTTCCTTATCTAATGGCGAGGAGCTGTTCCGTCAAGATGATCCAGGAGACGGGATGTACATCGTCGTCAGCGGCTGTCTTCGTGTCCTTCGCCAAGAAGTGGACGGTGAAGAGAGAACCCTCGGAGAAGTTGCCGCTGGTGATCTGGTGGGTGAGTTTTCCCTCCTAACGGAAGAAGCCCGGTCGGCGACTGTCATCGCCGTTCGGCATACTTCTGTGGCAAAAATGACACCAGAAGATTTCCAGAAACTGGTTCACTCCTACCCGCAATTTATGACAATTTTGAGCCGCCTGATAGTCGAGAGACAGCTTCGCAGCGTTCGTGGTGATCCCAATCTCCGCACCAGTTATCTTTCACTGGCAATCGTCCCCGATAAGTCACTTGTCGACGCGAGTTCCTTCGCTCGCCAGCTTGGAGACTCGATGGCCGGGATTGGAGATACGTTGGTTCTTGACCGTTCCCGATTCGATGAGCTCTACGGTCAAGAAGGAGCTTCGGCCACCACCTCGGAGGACCCGAATTATCCTGCCATTGTGGCTTGGATGAGTGAGCAAGAAGCTGCATACGATTATCTTATCTATGTCGCCGATGCAGAGTACACGACATGGAGCTGCCATTGCTTGAACCAGAGTGATCGAGTTCTGATTCTTGCCGACGTCGAATCAGGTTTATCTTCGCCTGGACCAGTCGAAAACGCCATATCTGAAATGAGAGCTCCCCTAAGGACTGACCTCATCCTGTGGCAGCCGGCCAGCATCGAAAGGCCGGTTGGAACGGCAGATTGGTTGGACAGCAGGCATGTGGGCCGTCATTTTCATATCCAGAAAGAGGATCCCTGCCACATGCAGCGGCTGGCAAGGCAACTGACCTGCAGGTCAATCGGTCTGGTACTCAGCGGTGGCGGGGCTAGGGGATTTTCCCATATAGGCGTGTATCAAGCGCTTGAGGAGGTTGGAATTCCCCTTGACCATATCGGCGGAACCAGCATCGGCTCGCTGATGGGGGCCATGTTTACCCTGGATAGGCCATCAACCGAAATCTTAGGTCTCGCCCTGGAGCTGGCAGATAACAAGAACATCTTTGACTACACTTTGCCTCTTACGTCTTTAACCTCCTCGAAGAAGATCACCTCGCTGCTCCAAAAACTATTCGGGGATCTCCAGATCGAAGATCTCTGGATACCGTTCTTCTGTGTTTCGAGCAATCTTTCCAAGGGCGAGCCGATTATCCATCGGCGCGGACCTATGTGGAAAGCAGTCCGGTCCTCAATATCGATACCAGGCGTATTTGCGCCGATGGTGACCAATGGCGAGATCATCGTTGATGGCAGTCCGATGAACAACTTTCCCGTTGACATCATGGTAGAGGAAGCCGAAACAAGGCGAATAATCGGTGTACTTGCGAGCCCACAGGAAAGTAAACGGCGAGGTGGGGAGCTGTCTGGGAGCATCTCAGGGTGGCGCATATTGGCCAGCCGGTTGAATCCGTTCAGCAAGCCTATCCGATCGCCTTCGTTGATCAGCACGGTCCTCAGAGCGATGGAAGTGAACAGCGTTTATCAGAATAAGACCCGGGCCCCCCTGGCCGAACTGGTGATACGACCGGATACCAAGCGGTTCAGTGGATTGGATTTTAGCGCTTATAAACCCATCATTGAAGAAGGTTATAAGGCCAGCATCGGTCCTCTGCAGGAGTGGTTCAACAACCAGCGATTATGATCGGAGCTTTGCCGTGGAATTGACTGCGATCCTTCTTTTCAATCAGTGCCCGCTGCGGCGGACTGTTTTCGCGAGTTAACTGATTTCGACGACTGCGTTCACCTTCGCTGAGTGGCCCACCAATCCTTGTCGGTCCGAAAATCTCTCAACTCATTCGTCAATGGTATTCAGAGTCTGTCTCCTGGAACCATGCTCACCGCAGCCTGTAGTAACGGGTGCATTGGCTCCTATATTCAGGGATAATGCGTCATTCAAATTCATGTGATCTGTCATCCAGCATGGATAGCCATGCTGGATGCCTAGGAAAGCAATCGATTTTCTGTCCCCTGAGGTGAAAAAATGTCTACTATTGAGTTGGAAACTCGTACCATGGGCAAGAGTGGTATCGAAGTTTCGTCCATCGGTTTTGGTCTTTGGGCAGCCGGGGGTACTACCTGGGGCCCGACCGACGACAATGAATCACTGAGGGCGATCGACCGAGCCTTAGACGAAGGAGTAAACTTTTTTGACACAGCCGATGTCTATGGCGACGGTCACAGCGAGGAGCTTCTCGGAAAAGCGATGCGCGGTCGTCGCCATCGATTTGTCGTTGGCACCAAGCTCGGATGGCAAGGTTTCGACGACGAGAAGCAATCGACTGCATACACCACAGTAGACAGACTCATCTCTGGTGTAGAGAGTAATCTAGTACGCCTTCAAACCGACTACATCGACATCATACAGAGCCACATTAACTTCCAAGATCCTACCATGGAGGTGTTTCTGGATGGATTCCAGCGACTCCAGCGCGAGGGTAAGGTCCGGGCCTACGGCCTCAGCACAAGCAACTTTGACTATATCAGGGCTTTTAACCATGATGGCCACTGTTCGACCCTGCAGATCGACTACAGCATTCTCAACCGCACCGCCGAGGCAGAGATATTGCCCTACTGCTTGGATAACGATATCGGGGTGATCATTCGAGGCGCCTTAGCCATGGGCATTTTGACCGGCAAATTTGGGCTCGACTCTCAGTTCCCCGAGGGAGATTTTCGCCGCCAATGGCTAGACTTGGCTGAGGAAAAGGAGACCTTTGCCCGAGATCTTGAGAAGGTTGATCAACTGAGACCTCTGGCAAACCGGCGCACTCTTGCCCAACTTGCCCTCCAGTTCGCCCTTGTTCATCCGGCGGTGACGACCGTGATACCAGGTGTCAAGAACACCAAGCAGCTGATGGATAATCTGGGTGCAGCCATCCATCCTCCCCTGAGCGATAGCGAGCTAGATCTGATTGGCGGAATTACCCCGGCAGGAGGGGGTCGCAAGATCTGGCCCGCATAGCAGCCGGTAACCGCATGACGGGAACTTGGCCAGTACCCGTCGGGCAGACCAGCCACTAGATTTTACGAGTCGACTACTAGCAATTGAGCATGCTTTTTTCGCCCATCCTCCCGCAATTGTGCAGGCGCTTTCGCATCCAGATGTGTTATTATTGCAGGAACAACATTGCCGGAGAGCTTCGTTGCGGGCGTGCACCAAAGAAAACTCTATCGGTTCTCCCTAGCATTTCGTAGTGCAGCCACTTCTTTGATGCGGAGGAAAGGATCAGAATAATCTTTGCTGATCTATCGTTCGCCATTTCACTTCCGTTTGTCGTTTTTAAGATTACAGCGTAACCATGGAGGTCCAGATGCCAAATTTCGACAGTTACCAGCTCACCTATTACAGCGATTATGATGATCAGGCGCTTATCCAGTTATTCCAAGAGGATGAGCTAGTCGGCCAAATCCACTTCGTTAAAGAAGGGCAGCCCCTTAGAAATATGGTTGGCGAACAGGGGCACGTTCACTTAACCTTTGCCTTGAGCCGTTTCGATCACATCATGCAGATCCTGTTGTATGAGAAGCCCTTGTTTGTGGATGTAACCCAACCCAGTCACCAGCGAGGGGCGGTTGGCATCATAGGAACTGCATCAAAAGAACCAGTGGGTGAACAAGAAGGCTGATCACAGCCAGCTGATCCCAGCAAACTGACCTCAGCCGGTCTTGAATTCAGATATCATAGATCATCTACTGACGACTCCATCCCCTGGGACCACAACCCTTCGTTGGCGTCAGGAATCCGGGTTAATTGTCTGCCTTAGGGCTTCCCGTAATAAGCTGCCTGAACATCGATGGATACCGCTTCTCCTGGCGTGACATCGACAATCAGACAGTGTAGCTCCCTTTCTTCTTGTGCCTCTACCATATCGTGAGCGATTATGAAAGGAGAATTTCCAACGGAGAGGGTTAGGGTGCAGTATTGAGTCAGCCACCCTTCGTGCGGTGAGTGAGATATTCCTTCTGGCACCCGGAATTCTACAGCTTCGGTACGCAGGTCGAGTCCCAAGAGATCTGCCAACCACTCCATATCTCCGAAACGGAGCATTTCGCCACCCCATCTATCCAAGGCTTCATCGAAATCAGTCAATCCCGAGTCATAGAGGATGAAATAAGTTCCAGCCGGTACCGAAGATACGGCGAATTTCCCGTTCTCGTCCGTTACTGCCGATGACTCCATGAGTTCGCATTCCCCATCCTTTGGTTGGTCGATAACGCGACAGAGGACAATGTGCCTGTTTTCGATTGGCGAATAATCCCCCCAGGGTGAAAGTTGGCCCTCTACTGAGGATACAGACTCATCAGATGGCCTATCGGAATCCGAGCAGCCTGCCAGTGCAAACAAGAAGAGCAGAAAAAGGGTGAGAGCAATGCGACCACGTTTCATAGCCTAAACACCTGCCCCTTCAGAACAACAACATCTGCAGTATACACCCTAAGACATCATTTGTGAAGGATTGCACAAATAGTTTGATTGTGGCTTCCACCCGGATCGCAAAGTAATCAGAAGAGGCAGTTTCGTTTCGTATATTTCCTAGGCTAACTTCCTGCCGGAATCGCAAAACCTGTACAAGATGCTATTAATGGTTGAGATAGCCAAGCCATCCTAGGGTCTGAAGAGCAATCCGATTCCATACCCCACGAGCGCTGCAGCCATGCCAATGACAAGCATCTGCAGACCACTTTTTGATGGAACACCGACGGTTAATCGAGCCTTAATGACCCCAACTGCATAAAGGACCAAGGCTGTCGATATCAAGCCCAACACTATCGCCGTGTCAACAGGGAAGAAGAAAAACGGCAAAAGTGGAATGAGAGAGCCAACAACCGCAGATATACCGACGAGTACCGCACCCGATACCAGACCTTTCTTCAGTACCGGCTGGAGCTGAATATCATGGGCCATGAGGATCTCCACCCAGTGCTCCTCGTCAGTTGTGATGTGGTCAACCATGTCATCTAGCAGTTTCCCAGAGAATCCCCAGTGGTTAAAAATCCTCCATATCTGGTCCCGCTTTCTTTCGGGAAGCCGCCGAACCTCCTCCACTTCGCGCTCTACCTCAGCCTCATAGTAGTCCTTATCTGCTGCCTTAGAGGTGTAGGCAACAGCAGCCATGGAAATTGACTCGGCGAAGGTCGCTGCCAGACCGCCTGCGATGATGATCCGGATTTCGCTGGTGGCAGCGGCTAATCCGAGGATTACCCCGGCGACGTTGACAAGTCCGTCTTGTCCACCGAGAATAATCTCCCCCAATCTCGACGCGAGCAGTTGTTTGCTGGTTCGGCTTGAATCCAGGCTGCTGTCATCATATTTGCTGTCATCATATTTGCTGTCATCAAACTTGCTGTCATCAAAACTTGCTGTAACAAAACTACCTGTTTCCTGGTCCGTAATAAGGGGTCTGCCGGATGACGACATACACTTCTCCTGGCGGCTAATCGGGCATAGATCTCACTGATCTGTTCTCATTGATCTGTGAGGAATAATGCAAGAAGCCGATCACCATGTTAAAATAGTGATTCATATTATAACTACTAGTAATTATAAAAACAACTATATAAAATCACCACACCGAAGCTGACTGCTGAAATAAAATGGAACGTATCACCCTAATTTAGGCTTGATTTACGCGGATAGAGACCAATATGGATCGATCGGCGATGATCAGCGCAGAATCTGCATTATGGGCGGGCAATCATCTAGACGTATCCAATGCCGTCCCTCTTTCTTGCCCCGTAGAGCCGGCATGGTTTATCATGACGGAGGATAACCGTTTCATTTAGACAGGAGGTTTCATCACATGGATCTTATATCCGAGCTGAAGCAGATTGGCTTTACCGAATATGAGGCCAAGGTCTACCTCGCCCTGCTGAACCGCTACCCGGCAACGGGCTACCAATTGAGCAAGACCTCTGGGGTACCCAGATCTATGGTGTACGAGACGCTGCGTCGTCTACACACCAGGGGGGCGGTGATGGAGACGGTTGAAGAACGAGCGACTTATTACAGGCCATTACCCCCAGCCACCTTGATCGAGAGTCATGAAACCGACCACAAGCAATTGATTCTTAGCTTAAGGTCAGGTCTTCATGATATCTATACCTCGATAGAAGATGATCGCGTTTGGACCATTAGTGGTCGCTCGGCGATCTTGACCTATGCCGGTCAGCTGATTCAAGAATCAACTTCTGGGGTTTTTCTTGTAGTCCCTGATGATGCTTTGGAATTTCTGCGGCCGGTTATTCAGGAAGCCTGCCAGCGAGGAGTTGATGCAAATACACTTCTTACCGGGGATGGTGATCTGAATTGCGGCCGCGTCGCCCGCCATCCACCTCTCGAGAGCGAGCTCCAGGAACTGATCGGGATCCTTCTTGTCGCAGTTGATGGGGTGGGGGTACTCATCGCGAGCCCTCGTTCGCATCAAGAAACCAAAGCAACGGTCACCCGGAATCCAGATCTAGTTCACATTGCTCGTCAATTTGTCTGGATGGAATTATTCACCCAGCGCATTTACGCACGACTTGGAAGCGATGTGTTAGACCGGCTTGAACCAGAAGATAAGGCCATATTTGCCAGCCTGGGTGGCTAGCAAGGTGGAAAATCACTGAACATATACCTTCCAGCTTTATGCGTTGAGTCTCAAAGACTGCACGCAGATATCGCTGACCTACGATATTGATTCACGCTGATTTTTTGATCAGCGCCGATCAGCGCCGAGCGCAGCGTAATATTTGCGTCATCTGCGTTCTATCATCACATCAGCGGGAAAATGATACTCGCCCGTTAACAGTCGCCCTCTCTTTGTGACGCCGTGGTTAAGAAGTGAAATCGTTCTATCTAATCTGATCCCCAAGCAATGACAACACAAGTTCGGGCCGATAAGTCTGGGGACATACTAAGGAGTAAAGAAGAACCATGAGTTCGGGGCGTTGGAAGCGGTATGGTCTGCTGTTTGTGGGGATCTTAGTCTTTTCTGGTTGCTCGGATCGCCTATCGACTCACACGGCGACACCGGCTCCTACAACCACTGCCGTTCAGGTCGCTAAAGTCGAAGCCACTCCCACGCAAGATATCTTATGGCCCACAGAGGGCTGGCAGCTCTCCACTCCTGAAGACCAGGGGCTCGACTCGACAAAACTCGATGATATGAGTTCGTTTGTCCGAAACAACATTCCGGCTGCCAGATCCATTTTGGTTGTACGAAACGGCTATCTCGTCTACGAGGACTACATAAAGGGCGAAGAAACCTACTCAGGGCCGATTTGGTCTGCGACAAAAAGCGTGTTGTCGGCCCTTATTGGAATTGCCTTGGAAGACGGGCATTTAGGTGATATCGACGACAAATTAGTGGACTATTTGGGCGAGTATGTGACTGAAGAAACGGATTCCCGATTCGATGAGATAAGTCTGAGACATCTACTGACGATGACGGCTGGTTTCCCTTATCAATCAGGGGGCTCGAGAAACTTACCCGCTGCCTTCCGGGAAGAACTTGTCAGCGAACCGGGACAAGTAGCCAGCTACAGTTCGACCTCAACTCATCTGCTATCGGGTATCCTCCAGGAGGCCACCGGGCTATCAGCCTCAGAAATGGCGAATGATCGGATCTTCAAGCCGCTAGGCATATCAGAACCAATATGGAGTGCCGATGCTTTTGGGATAAATATGGGAGGATACGGTCTGTATTTAACCCCAAGGGATATGGCAAAATTCGGATATCTCTATCTAAACGAAGGCCATTGGGAAGGGGAGCAAATAATACCTACAGACTGGGTCAAGTCTTCCACGATGAGACAGGCAGAAGCTGGATTACCTGAGATACAGGGCTATGCTGACTACGGATATCTGTGGTGGGTCATACCCTTTGGAGAATATGATGCATTCGCTGCCTTTGGGGCGGGGGGTCAGAATATACTGGTCGTACCGGAGGTGGATCTGATCATTGTTACCACAACAGACACCACGACCACGATGAGCTTGTCGACCGTGGCTATGAGGTATATACTGCCCGCCATCAAAGAAGAGTAGCCAATCGGCGAGTAAATCTGACTAATCTGTCGTCAGGAAATTTTACTCAGCCACCGAAAAATCATGTATCATATGGTTTGAGGGTTCCTTCTGAAACCCTGAACGGCTGAATTGAGGACAAACCGTAGCAAGAGGAATCTAGAGTTACTATTGATGAGCACAGATCTGGGGAGAAAGTGTGCCAGACATTTGCTCCTCCCGCCTTGGTTGACCAGCTAGCAAAGACCACAACTTCTCTCTGCTCGAAAAACGAGCAGCGGCTGTAACTTGTCGCCTGGGGAGCCGATCAAGTTTTGGGATATTTGCCTTTGCAATTCACAATCGGAGGTATGTTCAATGACCACAATCCTGGAAGTCGATAATTTAGTGAAGAAGTATGGGGATCACGCCGCGGTCGATGGGATCAGCTTTGAAATGGAAAAAGGGGAAGTATTTGGTTTTCTCGGACCAAATGGGGCCGGTAAGACTACCACCATCTCAATGCTTACCGGCATAACCAAACCTACCGAAGGGACCGCTAGAATCGGTGGGCATGATATTACGACCGAGCTTGACGAAGCCAAGAAGATCAACGGATTGGTTCCCCAGGACCTTGCCCTATATCCGACCCTCAGTGCCCGTGCGAATCTACGTTTCTTCGGCCGGATCTATGGTCTTTACGGCAAGGATCTGAACGAAAGGGTCGAAGACGTATTGAGAATTGTAGCCTTAACCGAGCGCGCTGATGAACCAATAGAGAAATACTCTGGTGGCATGAAAAGGCGGATCAATATCGCAGCCGGAATGGTTCACCAACCAAGGCTTCTATTTCTCGACGAGCCGACGGTTGGCGTCGATCCCCAAAGCCGTAATCATATCTTCGAAAGCGTCCTTCGCTTGAACCGTGACCGCGGCATGAGCATCCTTTACACCAGCCACTACATGGACGAGGTGGAAAGGTTATGCACTCGAGTTGCCATCGTCGATCAAGGAAAGATCATTGCTATGGATACGGTGGATAACCTGGTAGCTATCCTTGGCGGAGGGGTAGTCCTCGTAGGCGTTGACAAAGTTGATGAGCGCCTCCTCAATGAGCTGACAGCATTGACTGCTGTCTATAGGGCGACCATCGTTCCTGTCGCCTTCGCTCCTCCTCCAGCAGAGGGGGAAGAGCCGAAAGAAGTGATAGATTCACCCACGTTCACCGTAATTAAGATCGAGACTGAAGACAGTCGCGATGCGATAGTCAACATATTCACCTACTTAAGCGACAACGATATCACCGTCAGGTCGCTGGAGATTTTGGAATCAAACCTGGAAAACGTATTCCTCCACCTGACCGGGAAAAAGCTGCGTGAATGATCCTGAGCCGATAAGGTAGAAGATCATTCCCATCGGAGAGTTTGCCATGGATATTGTTAGCATTGCTCGAAAAGATATGCTGATTCTCTTTAAGGATCGAAGCACCTTACTCCAGCTTTTCCTCCTGCCCTTAGTGTTTATCGTTTTATACGTGGGCATCGGTACAGCGGCCCAGAGCGGCGAAGAAGAAGACCTACGGATTCCTGTGGCGGTTGTGAATCTAGATCCAACCGGAGAAATATCCCAAAGTTTTATCGATAACCTGAATGGCGATGGTGGGATCAAGGCCGAGGTGTACGATCAGAGCGAAGCCCAAGAACTGCTTGAAGCAGACGAGATTAGCAGACTGCTGACGATTCCAACCGGATTTTCCGAGGATGTCTTGTCTGGGGAGTCGGTAGCTATCCTGTTTGAAAACGACACGCCAGACGACCAAGAAAACCAGGCTGTTTCACTAGCGGTGACTGGTGTCGCCTATGATACTTCTTTGCAGGCAAATCTTCTGGGAAGTCTAGAAAATATGCGGCAGATGCAGGCCGCGAATCCGGAAGCCACCGATAGCCTTTCGGCCGAGAAGGCGATGGAGCAGGCCAGAATGCAGTTCGAACGAGCCGAAACTGATCCGCTCATAGCAGTCGAACAACGAAACCCTTCCACATTTGAGGATGAAGAGGAGTTAAGTTTCGCCGAGTTGGCCGTGCCCAGCATGACGGTCTTGTTCGTCTTTCTCACGGCTCAGACTATGGCCCAGTCCGTGTACGATGAGAAGAAGGTTGGCAGTTTTCGCCGGCTTTTAGCGGCCCCGATATCCAATGCATCCTTGATGTCGGGCAAGATGCTGCCAAATTTCCTTACCGTCCTTCTGCAAGTTGCAGTTATTTTCTTCGCGGCCATATTTATCTTTCCAGCACTTGGCTGGGATAAGCTCACTTTAGGTAATGATTTTCTTGCTCTTGTCTTGCTGGTTGTGGCTACTGCCTTGTGTTCCACTGCCTTGGGAGCACTGATCTCGGCTATCGCTAAAACGGAAGCCCAGATCGGAGGCGTTAGCACCGTAATCCTGTGGGTCATGGCCTTTATCGGCGGAACGATAGTTCCATTCTTTCTTCTCAATGATGCCCTGGGATCCATCGGAAAACTAACACCACAATTCTGGGCGGTAACAGGCTTTTACGATTTGTTGGTCAGGGGTCAGAGCCTCGCCGATATTACTGATTCGCTGGCAGCCTTGTTGGGATTTGGATTGATATTTCTGGTCATTGCTATCTGGCGATTTGACTTTGAATAGTTAGGTGGCTGAACGAGAAATGATTAGTTAATTGCTGCGCACTGACGTAGACAGGAACATATTCCGATTAATAAGGTGACTACTATGAGAGAAATCTTGCGTAAAACATGGGCCATCGCCTGGAAAAATCTGCAAGTTATTTCGAAAGATAGGGGGGAATTGGCCATATTGTTCCTACTACCCCTGTTGTTTGCCTCCCTGCTTGGTCTAAGCTCCGGTGGAGGAAGTTCGGATGAGGACTCGACCATTCAGTTTGACATCTACCTGGTAAATGAAGATCAAGGACTCTATGGGGATATGGTGATCTCAGTCCTTGAGGAGATAGCCGTATTAAACATCGAGGAGCTCCCATCGGTTGAGGAAGCTGACAAACTTGTCGGCGAAGGAGAGCGACTTGCCGCAGTCATTATCCCGGCAGGTTTCAGTGAAATGATAGATGCCTATGATCGAACAGCCCTCGACGTGATCGTAGATCCGATTCAACAGGTTTGGGCCAACCAGGTGACGGGACTTGTGAACTATGCTGTCGCCCCACCCACCGTCTATGGTGAGGTGCAATACGCCATCCGGTCGCTTATAGATGATTCTGGGCTGCTCGAGGGGGCCGACCCCGCCGTTCGCCTGGCAATCGAGGCTCAAACCATCGGAGCGATCATGACCCAATTGCAGGAGATGGAGAGTGATCCCCTGATCGTAATCGATACACCTGCTGGGTTAGCTGCCGAGTCAGAAGAATCGTTCAACGTCTTTGCTATCGTCATTCCAGGCTTTACGGTGATGTTCGCGTTCTTTCTCATTGGCACCATAGCCCAGGCCATGCATACCGAAAAAGACCAGGGCACATTTCGGCGTTTGCTGGCGGCACCTCTTGATCGCGGAGCCATAGTCGGCGGCACGATGCTAGCTTTTATGATAATCGTCTTCTTTCAGGTCGTGTTTCTATTTGGGATTGCCGCTGTTGCCTTTGGAATGCCCATCGGCAATTCAATAGTTGGGCTGCTTCTAGTAACATTGGCCCTGAGCCTGGCGGCAACGTCCCTGGGTCTACTGCTCGCTTCAGCCACCAAGAATGGTAAACAGGCCGGGGCTTTCGGGTTGGTCTTAGGTTTTGTCCTCGCCGGGCTTGGAGGAGCGCTGATCCAGTTTCGCGTTTACGAAGCTGAGGGTTTCCTCGGATTTGTCGGAAAGCTCTCTCCCCACGCTCATGCTATTGAGGGCTACAGCAGGCTTATGCAAGACGGACTTAATGCAGTAGATGTTGTACCCCAGGCTTTAATCCTTGTAGGCTTTTCGGTCGTCTTTTTCTTGGCCGCCATGTGGCTGCTTAAATTTGAGTAATAATTGCCGGGCTAGTGACGAGTCGAAATTGAGGCGGGGAAATCCATAAAAGCAGCGAAGCTACGACGCAGAGATGCTCGCCTGCAGTGCGAGATCCTCGAATTGATATGCTTCTCCGATGCCAATTGTCTTTGCCAATTTGATCTGGGGGATCTCGAAAGGATCTATTCCTGTAAGAGAATTCCCCGGATAACTCTGTATTATCCGGATGCCCTCAACATCGAGAGCAATGCGATTGGTTGACGAGAGAATGAGTTTTGGCTCTCGAACTTCCCCTATTGAAGGACCACCATTGATGAAGCACTTCCTGCCATCCATGATGATCAGATCTGGGTGTATGAGCAGATTGAGCTCAGCAACTTTTTGCTGCAGATTTCGGAAATGAAGGGCGATTCGTTCTCTTGGTTTCATGAAGGCTACAGATAGCTTTAAACTACCTGTGAACTGGGCCAGGTGATGTGTCTTCAGACAGGGAAGAAGTATAAGTCTGTCTACCTGGTCAAGAAGTTGTGGGACCCGTACTTTTCTTAGGTACTTCGCTCCAGGATTAACTTTTTGAATCCATTTGGCCTTGTTTAGATTGATGACTTCAACAGCCGGCGACAGCGTCTCGAGTTCCTTGACACCCAGCATCTCCATATTGCCTGACGTGTTTTCATTGAGCGCAGATGACTCGGCAACAATGATCCGCGCCGGGTCCTCTTCCAATGTAAGCTGAACAATACATCTAAGGAAATCAAGGTCAGTGGAAGCTGGATATGGATCGGTGGTGTTGAAATTAGGCTTAAGCAGAACCGTTTCCCCGGTTTTGATGAAGGAACCGAATCCTCCCAACCCTCCAACGGCTTCTGATATAGAGCCACGCAGATCATCAGTCACTGCAACTTTCTCGACTACCTTCATCTTATTAGCCTCACCATGAACGCCGCTTACCTGTTATCTAACCCTGGTTACAAACCGATTGCGAATTGTCGAACGTCGATGAATAATTGTCAATTAAGGTCATGTATGTCACTGCTGAAGTGCGATGGTTTTTTGATGGGAGAGTCCCTTCTCAGGTTCATGATTGGTTCGTGACTACTACAGGGGCAACAGAGGTTCCAGAAATACGAACCGACAGATACCTGTTATTGCCTGGCACAACTTCGATAGGTCTAAAACTGCGCCAGCACAGATTTGAAATAAAAATACGCAGCTTCAATTATGGCCCAGTAAAATTCTCTGAGGGCACTACTGGGCGGGTGGAGAGATGGGGTAAGTGGAGTTTTAATTTGGACCAGAACGGTGATGCCATACAAGAGGTCATCAACAAGGACCTCGGTTGGCTGGATGTCCGTAAAGAACGGCTGCTTGGGCGATACGTCATTGAAAGAGAGACTGTCGTTAGTCCACTCAAGATCGGCGAACAAACAAGCTCCGGCTGCCAGGTTGAATTAACAGAGCTTGAGCTCAAAGGCCAGAAGTGGTGGACATTTGCCTTCGAATCATTTGGGGAGCGATTCATCCTCCTGCACAACCTGGTCCATTCCTCCAGGAGGGTGCTGAAGACAGTCAATCCATTCTTACTGATAGACGATCAATCCTACGGTTATCCCCAATGGATTCAGGATGCATTCGGATAGCTAAAGCAATGATCAAGCATCTGTCCCCTCTACTTGCGCTTATGATCGCCCGGCTGAAAGATCCAATTCTTCGATAGAAGTGCCTTGACAAACGCGGATTAGATAACATAGAATTGCCATAACGGCACAAGTAGTGAGGGTATAGGGAACCCAGGCAGTGTCGATTTATGGATAGGAGATATCATTAAATGGGCGAGGCGAATTTCGATATTATTATGGTGAAACCTCGATGGTCGGTACGGGATCTTTTCTCTTCTCGCTCTGAAAAGGAGAGCAGAGAGGCGATCCTGGAACAGCTCAACAATGAGTACCTATCGCGAGGTTGGACGTTGGCGGATGAGATCAAATGGGATGCTAAGTATCGTTACGCAGTAGTAAAAC
>DASRZI010000563.1:0-5988 GCA_035686605.1 Candidatus Zixiibacteriota bacterium | reverse complement strand
CCTTGTTGGAATTTGTTGAAGCCATCACCGGTTGAAGTGAAGGGAATGGCAGGATCATCCGTAAAGGAAATCAGATTCTGGCTTGTGGTGTTCACCATATCAAATGCCATGAACGGAGGAATTTCTTGGATAATGAGGTTTTGGAAGGCTATTGCTTCAGTTCCGCCATCAGTGTTTGCGGTTAAAGTAAGACTGATAACGTTGCCAGTGCCGGTCAGGACAACCGTATGCCTCTGCAAGTTGTTGTTAAGTAAAACGCCATTCACAAGCATCGGATCGCTAAGTGTGACGACAGTGCCGCTTTCTAATGTATATACTTGTTCAATATCTTCATCGACGCTGCTCTGGAAGGCAGTCATCACTGCGCCGCCATCGATGCTATAGGACCAATTGAAGAAATCACCCGCTGCCTCGAAGTCGCCCATTGCGCCCATATCGATTGACATCATGAGATCTGGTGCTCCACTGATATCAAACTCCCACGAAGCGACCACATCCCGACCGCCCGTGTCGTCGTTGTTGGTGTCCACAATGCCAAAGAACTCTTCCAGGTTTCCCGATTTGATGATGCCTTGAGTGTCACCAGGAAAAACTCCAGCACTGTCGTCGACAACGGCGAATGGTATCGATGCCGATACCCCTTGTTGGAATTTGTTGAAGCCATCACCGGTTGAAGTGAAGGGAATGGCAGGATCATCCGTAAAGGAAATCAGATTCTGGCTTGTGGTGTTCACCATATCAAATGCCAAGAACGGAGGAATTTCCTGGATAATCAGGTTTTGGAAGGCTATTGCTTCAGTTCCGCCATCGGTGTTTGCGGTCAAGGTAAGACTGATAACACTGCCACTTCCTAACAGCATCACCGTATGCGACTGCAAGTTGTTGTTGAGTAGAACGCCGTTGACAAGCATCGGATCGCTCAAGGTAACAACCGTGCCGCTTTCCAACGTATATACTTGTTCAATATCTTCATCGATGCTGCTCTGGAATGCAGTAATCACAGCACCGCCATCGATACTGTAGGACCAGTTGAAGAAATCACCTACAGCTTCGAAATCACCCATAGCGCCCATATCGATGGACAACATGAGATCAGAAGCTCCGCTGATGTCAAACTCCCACGAAGCGACCACATCCCGACCGCTCGTGTCGTCGTTGTTAGTGTCCACTATACCAAAGAAATCTTCCAGGTTTCCAGATTTGATGATGCCTTGTGTGTCACCAGGGAAAACTCCACCGCTATCATCGACAACGGCGAAAGGTATAGATGCCGATACCCCTTGTTGGAACTTATTGAAGCCGTCACCGGTAGAAGAAAAGGGGATGGCTGGGTCGTCCGTAAAGGAAATCAGATTCTGACTCGTAGTGTTCACCATATCGAAAGCGACAACATTGATTGATGGTTGGGCACCGACGAACGAATCAAACGCGATTAGTAATGCAAAGAGAAATACAAAAACAGATAGGCCGATAATCCAAACCCCACGCTTCATGACATTTCCTCCTAGGTATGATGCTTAACCGCTACGCTGTGATCACAACAGAGTAGCAATCGGTATGATGTATGTTTTCAAACTGGCAGGATCCACCGCTTTGCTATCAGTTGTCCCATTCAGCAATACGCGACAATCCTAAACGCTCCTTGTTTGGATGATACCATAAGCTTCGGCATTTGTGTCTACGAGTTTCTTAGCAAAACATCACCCAGCTCTTTGTCGCGTGCCTTGACCGATGAGATTCCCGACCCTTCTAGTTCAAGCCTTTGTTTAGCCGAAGAGCTCCAATAGTGCCAACTATACCATCTGGCAGATGGGTTGGTTGATTACTCTGACTACAACTTGCAGCTAATGTCCACATGGTCAATGTTTGATCCCTATTAACATGCACCCCAGAGTATTGCCTGTATGATCAAAGTTAGTATAATGAGCGCTTGGGTTTCTATAGAGTGGGGCGAAAAAGAGGGACGAAATTGTTGAGTGAAAGTAACAATGGTGATTCGGCCGCAATAGCCGAACACCCTATGAATTTTTTATTGGATGATGATCAAAGTTTTGGGTTCTCCAAAGCTGGCGATATTCGCGTTGGCCAAGTAGTGGACATCCGGAATGGCGTAATCTTGGTTGATATCGGCGCCAAGTCGGAGGGAATCATCTCATCTTCTGAGGTTTCTGATCTAGACGATGAACTGTTGAGTCTATTGGCTGTCGGAAACGAGGTATCCGTCTATGTCGTTACTCCAGACGATCAGGACGGAAACATTCTTCTTTCCTACCGCAAGTCGATGGAAGAAGTAGACTGGCAGATGGTTCAGAATCTTCTAGAGAGTCAGGAGATTCATAAGGGCACCGTTGCAGGAAGTAATCGCGGTGGTTTACTGGTAAATGTTGGAATGCTGAGAGGCTTTGTTCCGACATCCCATCTAAAACACGAACGACTTGGGCATGGACCTAGAACAGAAAATGATGATAGGCTGCGAGCAAATATCGGTGATGATATTGTGACCAAAGTTATTGAGGTCGACCGCAGTAGAAATCGACTCATTCTTTCTGAGCGAGCTGCCTTGAAAGAAGTCAGGGCCGTTCAATTAGATCGCCTGATGGGCGAGCTTCAAGAAGGCGATATTCGCGATGGTCGGGTAGTTAACTTTGCAGATTTTGGAGCTTTTGTTGACATCGGTGGCGCTGAAGGGCTGGTCCACTTGTCAGAGTTAAGCTGGAAACGGGTCAATCATCCCTCCCAAGTGCTGGAAATCGGCGACGAGTGCAAGGTTTATGTACTCAATATCGACAAGGAACGAAACCGAATTGCCCTTAGCTTGAAGCGTCTCGAAGCGGATCCTTGGACTTCCATAGATGAGTATTACACGGATGGCGATCTTCTTGAAGCCACAATAACGAAATTAACAAAATTCGGTGCCTTTGCGCGAATAAACGACGATTATCAGATAGAAGGACTAATCCATATTTCTGAACTGTCCGATGATCATGTCGAGGATCCGAACGACATCGTTACCAGAGGTGATGTTGTTTCAGTCCGAGTTATCCGCGTTGATCGCGCAAGGCGCCAACTTGGTCTTAGTATGAAGCAGGTTACGTCGGTTCGCTATCTGGAGAGCGATTTGGCTTTGGCCGAAGACGCCGGTGGTTAGCGATCTAATAGACGTTTTGCGGATCAAGGGCTATTTGGGGATATCTCTTCTACCGCTCCAACGTAGAGGTGTATTGCAGTGAATTCTAAAAATTGGGAACGCTTTACTCAACGTGCCCGTCGGGTGTTGAGCTTAGCCCAGGAAGAAGCCGAGAGACTCAATCACAGCTATATCGGCAGTGAGCATGTCTTGATCGGCCTTCTGCGTGAAGACGGCGGAATCGCAGGACGAGTTCTTATTGAACTTGGATTAGAAGAAGAACGCGTCGTAGCCATGGTCGAGAGATTATCTGGCGTCGGAAGTCGGACTCCGTTCACGAAAATCGAATTATCCCCGAGCACGAAACGCGTATTGGAACTAGCTGTTGATGAGGCCCGTAGACTTGGCCAGCATTATATCAGCACCGAACACCTGCTTCTCGGCCTGGTCCGTCAGAATGAAGGGGTTGCCATGGATGTTCTGCGCAAATTCGGCGTTAGTGCCGAACAGGTGCGCAGACATACACGACGCATGCTCAAGGAAAGTCCAGTCGGTGGTCGAGAAAAACAGACAAAAAGCGGTGGCAAAGCCGAAAAAAGCAAAACGCCGCTCGTCGACCAGTTAGCGACCGATCTCACTTTGTTGGCGGCTGATAACAAGCTGGATCCGGTGATCGGACGAAATACGGAAATTGAGCGGGTAATACAGATACTTGCCCGCCGAACCAAAAACAATCCTGCCCTTATTGGCGAGCCTGGCGTTGGCAAGACAGCCATAGTCGAAGGTCTCGCCCAACGTATTATTGATGGTCGAGTACCTGAAATCTTGTACAACAAGCGAGTGTTGCAGCTTGATGTGGGCAGCCTTGTTGCCGGTACGATGTACCGAGGTCAATTTGAAGAACGACTTAAACGGGTGATTGAGGAACTTAAATCGAGCGACGCGATTCTCTTCATCGACGAGGTGCATATGCTAGTCGGTGCGGGATCGGCCGGAAGCGCTGTCGATGCGGCTAATATTTTAAAGCCCGCTCTTTCCAGAGGAGAGCTTCAGACGATAGGCGCAACGACACTGGATGAATACCGGAAGCATATTGAGAGCGATGCGGCTTTGGAACGACGCTTTCAGCCAGTCCGCGTTGAGGAACCTACGCCAGACGAATCGATACAAATCTTGCACGGTATAAAGTCCGCGTACGAGAAGCACCATAATTTGACTATCAGCGACGAGGCTATCAATGCCGCGGTTAGCCTGTCAACCAGGTATGTCACTGACCGGTTCTTGCCGGACAAAGCTATCGACTTGATCGATGAAGGTTCATCTCGCGTCCGCATGTACCGGGCGCCGCAGCCTACAGATGCCCAGGAAGTCTACGATGACCTTCGCAAACTGCGAAGTAGTCGAAACGAGGCTTTGGATGACGGACGGTACGAGGAAGCCGCAACGATTCGCGATGAGGAAGAAGAGCTGCAGCGTAAGCTTGATCAACTCCGCGCGGGTCACAAGGAAAATGATATCGGTTTGGAGGTAACTGCGGAAGATATCGCCGAAGTGCTATCGATGTGGACCGGCATCCCTATTATTCAGCTAACCGAAGAGGAGTCTGCTAGGCTCCTCACCATGGAAGATGAACTGCGCAAGCACATCATCGGCCAAGACGAAGCGATTGAGTCCATCTCTAAGGCTGTACGGCGAGCAAGGGCAGGTCTAAAGGACCCAAGGCGTCCCATCGGTTCTTTCATCTTTCTAGGCCCGACTGGCGTGGGAAAAACTGAACTGACTAAAGTATTAGCCCGTTTCCTATTTGGCAGCGAAGACGCCTTGATCCAGTTGGATATGTCTGAATTCATGGAGCGGCATAATGTAGCTCGATTAATCGGATCTCCACCTGGATACGTCGGATATGACGACGCGGGACAGCTGACTGAAGCGATCAGGAGACGACCTTATTCGATCATCGTCTTTGACGAGATTGAGAAGGCTCACCCGGATGCATTCAATATCTTGCTCCAAATAATGGAAGAAGGCCAGCTTTCAGACGCGAAAGGGCTGAAAGTCGATTTTCGAAACGCCATAATCATCATGACGTCGAATGTCGGGGCAGATACGATTCAACGCGGACCGAACCTCGGTTTTGCTTTCCAAAGGGATGAAAAGATCGAGGACGAAGAAGCCTATGGTGAGATGCACAAGTCTCTCACTGCGCAGCTTAAACGTACTTTCAGACCTGAGTTTATGAACCGGATCGATAGCATCATCGTATTCCGCCAGCTGACACAAACCGATATCCGCCAGGTTGTTGATATTATCCTCCTCGAAGTGAATGAACGCCTGGTTGAGCACGAGCTAACCTTGGATGTCACACTGGCGGCCAAGGATTGGCTCGTCGAGCATGGCTATGATCGTGAGTTTGGTGCTCGACCCCTCCGCCGCCTCGTTCAGTCCGCCGTTGAGGACAAACTGTCTGATGCGGTGCTATCCGGACTGTTTGCTGATGGCGATACTATCCTGGTCGATGAGGTTGAAGGCGAGATCGTTCTAAGCGTTTTGATAGATCAGAAGGACGATGATATCGAGGAAGCTGAAGAGGAACCCTTGCCAGCTGCATAAATTTTCAATATTCCCACAATTGGATATGTTAAGCCCACAGAAAACTGTGGGCTTTTATTTTTCCACAACTTGCAGCCTACCATTGACCTCGAGGTATGACATCCCCCTTTTCGCTATTCCGCGTCGCCGCCACTGCCAAGCCGAGAAATAGCCAGAATATCGTCACCGCATGGTGGAAATCGATATTGAACAGATAGTGGTCAAATATACCTGTGATCAATCCACCAATCAGTGCTGCATGCAGTCCTAGC
>DASRZI010000562.1:0-7045 GCA_035686605.1 Candidatus Zixiibacteriota bacterium | reverse complement strand
TGACTGGCATTAAGATAACCAGCGGCAGAATCGAGGGAGTTGAAACCAACGCTGGAACGATATTCTGTGATACGGTAGTTAATGCTGCTGGTCCATGGTCGCAGTTGGTCAGCAGTATGGCAGGCATACCTCTCCCTGTTACGCCTGTCAGACGGCAAATGCTCACCACAACGCCAATGGCCCAGATACCATCGGACTTTCCCTTTGTGGTCGATTTTGCCCAGAGCCTGTATTTCCATCGCGAGGGCGAAGGCCTGCTCACCGGTATGTCCAATCCGTACCAGGAACCAGGCTTCGATGAATCGATAGACGCCGTATGGGAGGTTGCCCATATGGAGGCGGCAATAAAGAGATTGCCCGCCCTGGCCTCTGCGAGCAGAGTTTCTAACTGGGCTGGTCTCTATGAGGTTACGCCCGATGCCCATCCCATCATTGGCCCTGTAAGAGAGCTCAGCGGCTACTACCTGGTAACGGGCTTCTCAGGACATGGCTTCATGCACGGTCCTGCAGCCGGATTGCTGGTGTCAGAGAGTATCATCAATGGCCAACCGGAAACTCTGGACATCACCATGCTAGATTACAACCGGTTTGCAGAAGGTCGCGAGATCGAGGAATACAACGTAATCTGAGCCAGGGCCTAGCCGTCGTTTTCATTCGCTATTCTGAGAATTCCCTTAGCTGCTGTTTAAATCTATCTCGCCCTGGTCTGAGTAGACCCATCCATGCCTTGTCCCGGAAAATCAGGTTGTTATACTCCTCGTGGTAGACTGATGAGCAATACAGATATGATGAGCCCAGAGAACGATAGATACACACCAAAATTGTGGAGACCGCTTTCACTAATAGTCCTTCTGTTGGCATTAGTGGTCATCACCATCTCGGGATGCCAACAGGATGCAGATAATGACCCAACCCCGGGCGTAGCCGCGTTGCCCACGAGCACCTCGACCCCGGCCGGTTCACCGGATCAAACCGCAGATTCAAGCGATGAAATCAGCTTCATTACCATCGCTACTGACGCTCCCTCTCGATTCAAAGATTTCGAAGATATCAATGCCTTTGGAGATGTAATTGGACTTGATCCTGACATAATGGCTTACATCTCTGGTCAAACTGGCGTCGATTACGAATTCGTCGTCACCAGTTTTGATGGACTGCTGAACAGTGTGTCCAATGCTGAATTCGATGCGGCCATGTCGGCCCTCATCATCCCCGAACAGCCGGACGAAGGTCTGGTCTATTCCGAGCCCTACCTGGAAATTGGGCAGGTCATGGTTGTCCGGGCAAATGAAACGGTTCTCCTGAACCATTCAGAAATTGAAGCCGGCATTCCAATAGGGGTTCACAGATTTACCAGTGGCGAGCAGATTGCCAGGGGACTTATCGGTCTCACTGAGCCGGATCTACAAATGTATGATAGCTCTGCCGCAACCGTACAAGCTCTGATTGATGGCCAGGTAGAGGGCATCATCATCGACAATATCGACGCGGAACATTTCACCTCATCCTATCCGCAGCAATTGAAAATTACTGGCGGAACCGGGCGAGATGCCTGGATCGCCGGGAAGGCATATGGGATCGTCGTAGCCGAAGGTAATGAACCTCTTCTGAATCTCTTCAACGAGAGCATTTCTCAGGCCCGCGCGGACGGAATCATAGGGCAGTTGATACAAACCTGGTTGGTTTCGAATGAAGATGTCGTTGCCGGTGAGTCATTGGTTGGAACGCCGGTTGATGAGCTCGTGATTGGTGTTACGGGTCAAATGAACAACCTGGATACAGCCGCCAGCCCTGCCGATTTTATCGGTTGGGAAGTCAAGTCAAATACGATGGCGGGTCTGTTGATGATTGACGAAGAAAACAATCTTGTGCCTATTTTGGCCTCGAGCCCTCCCCAGATTTCGGAAGACAAACTCGAATACACCTTTAGCTTGAAGCCTGATTTACAGTTCCCGAATGGAAATGAGTTCACCGCCCAGGACGTTAAGTTTTCGGTCGAACGGGCAGCCATGCTGGGGAATTACCTGGTAAACAGCTATCTGAAAGACGAAAACGAAGATAATTTTGCCGACGTCGACGCTGTTCAAATCATCGATCCGCTTACCGTAAAGTTTATCCTCCAGGAGCCAGCATCATACTTTCCAAGCCTGCTTGCTACACCACCCTATTTTGTTGTCGATAGCGTCTGCTACTCTACCAGTCAAGATCCAATTAACAATTGCGGGGGACTTGGAAAGTACTCGATTACTGAAATGGAACCTGGCGTGCAGATGCGTCTCGAAGCAAATCCTCAATGGCCGGGTGAAGCACCGAAATTCGGTAATATTCAGCTGCGTTTTTACGAGGATCCAGACGGGATGCGGAGATCCCTTGAGAATAGGGCTGTCGATCTTGCCTGGATCGGCCTATCTCAGGACGACATCAACGACCTAAGCGGACAGCGCGGGTTTATTGGCTGGGAAGGTCCATCTGTCTTCAAGAGCTACCTGGTCTTCGAGCAAGGCACAGAACCTTGGGACGACGCCCGGATTCGTCAGGCGATAGCCCTGGCAGTAGATCGCGAAGCACTAGCAGCCGAGGCATTCAATGGAAGTCGATCCCCGCTGTTCAGCCCTGTTCCCGACGGCACGCCCGGTCACGTACCCAGCGAACCGGATCGAGACTTAGCCCAAGCCCAGGTGATTCTCACGGCGGCAGGCTATTCAGCCGACAATAAGCTGGTGCTTGAACTTTGGTACGAGGACGGGGGGCGATATTCCGATATAGAAGCTGAGTACGCCGAAACTCTTAAGGCCCAGTTGGAGGAGACAGGGCTCATTCAAGTCGACTTATCAGGCGCACCCTATAGCGTATTCAGGCCACAGAGCGCATCCTGCAACTACCCTGCCTACCTTCTTGGTTGGCCATCACCTGGACAGCCGGCAAGCCATATTGACGCGATGAGCTGGATTGAATACTTCATCACCAATACAGACACCGTCTGCTCAAACTATGAGAGCGAGGAGATGGTTGAGTTGTACGAGGCGGCATTAGCCGAATCGAATGTGGCTCTCCGGCAAGAGATCTATCGTCAGATCCAGGAGCTCTGGGCCCAGGAATATCCAACTCTTGACCTCACCCAGGAATCCCACACCGCCATATCTCTGCCAAACGTAACGGGCGTTGTTATCGACGCGTTAGGGTTGCTTCATTTCGACCAGCTAGAAAAAAGCAGCGGATAACCCGGTAGGTATTACTATAGATAAACCGGCATCATTGTCTTAGCCCGTATCGCTTTTTTCAGCTTCCTGGCGTTTTCGTCTCGATTGGGGGCCAACCAAACGCTCGTTGCCGGACAGCAGTCGCCTGAGATTGGGTCTAAGAGACCAGATTATGATAGATGCTCCGGCGACTCCCCCTACTATGTAGGCCAGGGTTGTGTCAAAGGGGTCTATCCCAGCCAGGTATAGGATTACGAAAGTTATTGGAACGGCTAGGGCCATTGCTAGCGAAGCTAATGAGGCTATTCCAATACCAATCAGGATGCCTAAAACAACTACAAAGGCAACAGGAACGATTGGAAACCATATTGCCCCTGCCCAACCGACATTAGGTCCGGTGCCTGCTCCTCCCTTCCAACCGATGAAAACAGACCAGTTATGCCCTGCCACACTCATAACACCCGCCGCCGCCACAAGCCATGGCAACCATTCGGCTGACACCGCATCTGCGAACAGCGCCCGTGTCACCCAAACAGCACAGGCTCCTTTTAGCACATCGAGGATTGAAGTAATGACCCCGGTGGCGACGCCAGCAGCGCGAAAGGCATTGGTCCCTCCCGTCCGGCCGCTTCCAATTTTACGTAGATCGACCTGTTTGGTAATCTTGACCAGGATGTAGCCGAAAGGGACGGCGCCAAAAAGATATCCGATTAGGAGTGAGAGAACTAGAGTTATGAAGGTTGACATTCCTGTACCTGAGCTTGCCCACGAATTATAGCCGTAAGCCCGTCGACCCGCATCCCTAAAAAGGTAAACCTGAATAACGTCATCAAACCACTGCGGACTATACCTCTGGTGACTTATGCGATGATAATAGAGATTTCCTCTACCCGTCCTTCGAAGACAGTAAAAGCTCTCGCCGTTGGTCTGTCAGGGTCGTAATAGGAAACAATGACATATGCAGCCTCTGGGTAGTAGGCAGTGGCTATGTCGGTGGCTGATGGGACATCAGGCCCGCCTGGATGGGAATGGAAGATAGCTAACAACTCTGATCCCTGGTCCTCAATATCGAGCATCGCCTCCAACTGCTGTTGAGGATCCATTTCATAGGCGGTTGGGCTGGCGAGCCGGTTTTCCACGGTGTAGATCCGGGCGACATTCCCGTCTTTTCCAGCCAGCAGGCCGCAACCCTCCTGCGGGTATGTGCTCCACAGATGATCCAGCATCAGTCGATAATCTTTTCGCCCGATCCGTAATCTTGAAGGGGGACTGGTTACGTCAGATTCCGCCATCTGTCATCGAGCGAACATCAAGCAAACGATCAGCTTCCTCGCCACTCAAATAGCCCAGATCGACGACCACATCACGAACTGTCTTTCCAGTTCGCATCGCCTCCATCACCACCTTGGCTCCCTTGCTGTAGCCTATAACAGGATTTAGAGCAGTGACCAATATGGCGTTCTTTGCCAACCAGAATTCAGCTTTCTGCCTGTTGGCCGTAATTCCAAGTACGCATCTTTCGGTAAAGGCATCGACCGCATTGATGATGATGTCCATGCTCTGGAAGAGGTTGTAGCCAATGACGGGCATCATGACGTTCAGCTCAAGCTGGCCAGCCTGCCCTGCTAGCGCTATGGTAGCATCATTACCCATTACCTGGAACATGGCCATGTTGAGCATCTCCGCCATAACTGGATTTACCTTTCCAGGCATTATCGACGAGCCAGGCTGCACGGCTGGCAGGTGAATCTCGTCGAGCCCGGTGCTCGGACCAGAGGATAAAAGCCTAAAATCGTTGGCGATCCGGATCAAATCCTGGGCGAGAGTCCGCATTGCACCAGAAAAGTGGACCATATCCGCCATGCTTTGCATCGATTCGAACAAGTCATCGGATTCGTATAGCGCCAAACCGGTCAATTGGCTGAGCGAAACAACCATTCGTCGATGGTAATCTGGATGGGCGTTAAGGCCAGATCCTGTCGCCGTCCCACCGATCCCCAACCTGCGCAGCTCCTCAGCAGCAGCCTCGATCTTTTTGCGATCTCGTTCCACAGCCCGAGCGTAGGCGTTGAACTCTTGCCCAAGACGAACGGGAACAGCGTCCTGTAAATGTGTCCGGCCGCTTTTGACCACATCGTCGAAGGCAGCCGCCTTGTCTCTGAGAGATTGTGCCAATCTGTCCAACGAAGCCAACATGTCGCCCAGGCGCCAAAGACAGCCTAACCGTATTGCAGTGGGAATGGTGTCGTTCGTAGATTGGGCCATGTTTACATGGTCATTTGGGTGGACTGGTTTTACTGGTGCAGCTAAATCAAATCCGAGCATCTCATTCGCCCGGTTTGAAATAACCTCATTGATGTTCATATTGTGACTTGTTCCTGCACCGGCCTGAATTGGGTCCACGACAAACTGATCGACCCATCTACCGGCTATAACCTCGTCCGCGGATTCGATAATCGCGCCGGCAATCGCCCGCCCCGTGAGGATCTGGTCGTCGATCTTCACTTCCTGCATCAGATCGAGCGCATTGTTCACTTCCGCGGCGCAACGCTTTATTACAGCCATGCCCCAAATGAAGGCTTCGTACTGCCGCAGACCAGTGATGGGGAAATTCTCCACAGCTCTTTGGGTCTGGGCGCCCCAATAGGCGTCAAGAGGAACTCTTACCTCTCCTAACGAGTCCTTTTCAATCCGGTATTTGCTCACCTACATCTCTCCTGACCGCAGAATATATCGCTGCGAAAATCTCCCGCCTCTGCCAACGTTTACAGAGCCTTCTCCTCTTTGTCAGAAACCATCGATAGTACGATACATGCAAAGTGGTCACCACTGCTCGCTAGGAGCAATGGTGACCACTCTATCTTATTAGGGGGTATTCATACCCCCAAGTCGTATTCGGTCTGGGCGACTATGGCGCCTTACATATCAAGGGCGTCGTAGCCTGGGCCAGATGTAAAGAAATCATAGTTCGGCGTGATGTCCTCAGTCAGATCAAGCACCTCGCCACCTGCCAATTTCTTGGCGTTTAGAAGCTTTACGGGATGACCATCAACCTCGCCTTCAAATGACTGGCCATCGGGCAGTAAATCCTTTGTGTTGGTTATCCACTGGCCGGACTGTGTCTCGAAATCAAAGGGTACTTCTTCTTCGGGGAAGATGGCTTCGTATGGGCACTCAGGAATACAAGCGCCACAATCGATGCAGGTATCTGGATCGATGTACAGCCAGGGCCATTCAGCCTCAGGCTGCCCCAGAATCATGCACTCGACCGGGCACACGTCGATGCATGCTGTATCCCGCAAGCACAATCTGGTGACAATGTGGGTCATGAAGATTCTCCTTTTTGTTCAAAAAGCTCTTGTACTGCCAAGAGCAAAGATCTCGGTCCTGATTACTTGGTGGCCGCGTAATAGGCTGCGACTTGCGCCCAATTCACGACGTTCCACCAGGCAGCAATATAATCGCCGCGACGGTTCTGATAATTCAGATAATAGGCATGTTCCCAGACATCTAGTCCCAGGATCGGCGTTTTACCTTCCATAAGTGGGGTGTCTTGATTGGCTGTAGAAGTTACCGCTAGCTTGCCATTTCCATCGACGAATAACCATGCCCAACCTGATCCGAATCGAGTCATTGCCGCCTTACTGAAAGTATCCTTGAAATTATCAAAGTTACCAAAAGCCTCGTCAATAGCTCCTTCCAGCTCTCCAATTGGACCACCGCCGCCATTTGGACTCATGACAGTCCAAAAGAGACTGTGATTGGCGTAACCGCCACCATTATTGCGAACAGCGGTTCGTATACTATCGGGTAACTCATCCAGGCTGCCCAGGATCTCGCCGATA
>DASRZI010000561.1:0-4751 GCA_035686605.1 Candidatus Zixiibacteriota bacterium | reverse complement strand
CGGTCCCAAGATGGCCGCCAGGGTATTTGGTCCTGCAACGGCTGGCGTTTTATTACTCCTGTGGGCGATGATCATCGCCACGATTCTACAGTTTGGAATTCGACTACCACAAATTGACTTGAAGGCCTTTACCGCGCCCTATCTTAGATTCACCCTGGGGGGATTCGCCCGAATTCTAGCCTTGATGACGGGAATTGAGATTTTTGCCAACCTTGTCGCCGCTTATGACGGAAGACCACGGCAGAAAAGCAAGATGGCATTCAGGAGCCTGTTGATCATAATGGGCACGACATCTTTGACAATGCTGATCGTGGGGCCTGCAATCTATGAGTTGTCTGACGTAACCAATACCGAGGTTTCGGTCTTCACCCAGACGATGGACCAGCTCTTGCCAGGGCCTCTAGCGCTTCTAGGGACTTTGGTTGGAGTCCTGGTTCTCCTATCTGCCTCCGCTGCAAGCGCCCAAGGACTACAGAACCTGGCACTGGGTCTTCGGCTGCGCCACTATATACCAGCAGTAGTCGGCCAACGGAATGCCTTCGAGGTCGCCTCTGTTCCCGTCTGGATAGAAGTTGCGATCGTCTCCTTGTGTTTTCTGATCCTTGGCACCAATGAAGAGACCTATCTGGCAATTTATGCCGCGGGTGTTTTTATCCTTCTTAGTATGACCGCTTGGGCTGCGACCAAGCGACTAATAAGGTTCCTTAGCGAGGAAGTAAGTCGTGGTTATATCGCCGCCCTAATCGGCACCATACTTGCTGCAGTGCTCACAACTGCGGCGACGATAATCATCTTCTCGGAGCGTTTTACCGAAGGCGCTTGGATTTACTTGATTCTCATTCCGATGCTCTACGCTGTCTTCACGTTCTATCGTAACAGACTGGGCGTTCCCGTTCCGCAAGAAAAAGTAAGGGCGTTGCCATTTTCTGAAGGATTGGTCGTACCAACAGTTCTTTTCGGCGAGAATAATGGACACCTGCCAGCTCTCAGCCGAGTCTTGGTCCCACTTGATGGATCTAAACTATCTGAGGTAGCCCTGTCAGCTGCATCCACGATCTCGCGTAAAAATGGCACCCAGCTGGTGTTGATGTCGGTCCGCCAAGGACCAGATGGGCACCGGCTTCTGCCGAATATCCAGACGGAGCCACCGGCAGAACGGGATATAGTAGATTACGAGCGCTACCTAGGCCAGGTGTCGGATGAACTGCAGAAATCAGGAATAACAAGTGAGTCATCAGTATCGGTCGGGGAAGCAGCCGAGGAGATAACAGCCCGCATCCAGGTTGGCGACATCGATTTGCTGGTGCTGTCGACTCATGGACGGACAGGGGTCGGTCGAGTACTAATGGGCAGCGTTGCCGACCAGGTCATCCAGCGAGCGACCATTCCGATGCTGCTCGTCAGGCCATTCGGAAAGCAGAAGAACGAGATCCTATTATTCGAGAAGGTTTTGGTCGCTCTGGATGGGTCCGCTGAAGCTGAGTTATCGCTGCCATATGCGGCAGCCATCGGAAAGCGTTTCAACAGCAATTTGCTTCTACTAACGGTACCGGCCGATCTGGAATCATCTACACACATCGCTAGCCTCCAGCTCTATCTTGATCGCGTTGCCGAGACCTTCTCTGAGCTAAAGCTGGAAACCGATACGGTCGTAGTTGGATCAGATCCCGGATATACCATTGTGGAAGTCGCCGAGAGCGAAAATGTCGATCTCATTATATTGGCTACCCATGGTCGGGGAGATCGGGAGCGATTCATGATTGGCAGTGTAGCTGATACGGTTATCAGCCACTCTCATTGTCCGGTGTTTCTTGTGCCTATTCAGGTTGAAATTGAAAGCTCTTCTATCTGACATAGAGTGGCATGGATTTAGACGCTGCCGCGAAATTTAGCGCTGCCTAACCATCCCCCACTATTAACCTGATTATTTGATACTCCTGTTTTGTCTATCGGTCTCCGCTCGTGAAGCCCAAATCCAAAGAGTGAGCCAAAATGATGATACGTTGAGTTCAAACCAATATTCATCGGACATGCAGTGATTGGTTGGTAAAATGAAAGGCATGACACACGCGGAATTTGAAAGGCTGGTGGCTGAAACATCAGATGGTCTACCAACCTTCGTTCAGGAGAAGATGACCAATATTGAAGTGCTTATTGAGCCCTGGCCTTCCCGGCAGGCCTTGAGCAGAGCCGGTGTACCCCGGGGTCATACGCTGCTTGGTCTCTACCATGGCATCCCGTTAACAGAGCGGACCCATAATTACGCCTTGGTACCCCCAGATACAATTACCCTGTATCAGCATCCCTTAGAACAGGCCGCTGGGGATCCTGAGAAATTACCCCAAGTTGTGCGCCACACCGTGATACATGAGGTTGCACATCATTTTGGCATCAGCGACGACCGATTGCGAGAACTAGGTGCTTATTGATGAATTTCTGGACCAAACGGACATCAATCTGACCAAATGATATTTACATTCCAAGGCCTCACTTCCTGGCGCTCAGACAAGCAGATCTATGCTGCGAGACGCGTCTTCGCTCAAGGTTTTGCTGGTTAGCAGCTAAATTGATAGAAAGTGATAGAAGAGGATACAACCAGGAATAAGCGTAAAAACAATCTGTCAGCTGGAAACAATGGAGGAGCAATGATATCTCTACCCCTTGCATTAGAATTAATGGAATCGGGGTTGGCGTGGGAACCGAAACTGCACGACTTCTTTACCATACCAAACACATCCCTGGAAAAGCGGATATTCGTAGTCAACGATATGATGATTGATGTCCAACAGCTCTTTGGACTACAAATGATTACCTTCAACGGTGCTGTGGAGTGGTCGCTCGACTACATTACCATTGCCGAAGCACTGTGGGTTCCCACCGAATCCCAGCTACGCGAGAAGCTTCTGCAGCACGCTCAACGATTAACCATCCCCCATGTGACGCTCACAGCGGCAATTGATGACTGCAGCTGCAAACTGATGTTCAGAGGCAGCCAAATGAGCTTTGTGGGCGCTGACGCCAGTGATGCCTACGCCCAAGCACTGCTGTATTTGCTCGCCCAGTAGCCTGGAAGAGCGTGACCTACCACTTAACAAGGGGCCGTCAGAGCAATAGAGACTAGTCTTATCCGGGAGAATTCAGGGCCGTATAATCAGCAGGTCAGGGACAAACCTGCCGTGCGATCCTGTCCATTGGCAGGTTTATCTCGCAAAAGGTAGTCCAGATAAGAGTGTCGACGTTCTATATGATCTGGCTACCTGTCGACATCGTATCCTGCTGCTTCCCAGGCAACAATTCCTCCGGACATATTGTGAACATTGTCGTAACCAATCTGGCGTAGATAGTCAGTTATTTGCCCGCTCCGATTACCGCTTCGACATGTAACAATAACTTCTTTGTCTAAGGGTATCTCATCAAGTCGATCGGGTACTTGGCTCATAGGAATCAGGGTGACCCCTGGGATGTGCCCTTCATCATACTCCCACTGCTCCCGCACATCAATGACATATACATCGTCTTCATCTTTGATCGAAGCCACCGTATGGACATCTACTTCATCCGGTAGAGTGCTAGCATCTTGCGCCGGCGCCTCGTCAACCACCGGGGCAGCAGTATTTTCCCCACTACAAGCAACCAGAATTAAAGCCAGTATCAATATAGTATTTAATAACAATTTCCGAAACATGATGCCTTCCATTTCTTACTATCTGTATGGTATCCGTTCAATAACGGAGCTTACTAATATCAAATCTGGGATATAGGATCGCTTGCCGATAGTCGTCTTGCCGATAGTCGTCTTGCCGGTATTCTCGTGGAGTCACCTGGTTGTTCCACCATGGATACCTTTCACGTGATTCCTAGAGTTCTAGATGTTCGATTTCCCTGTCTCTCAGTCCCATCTTAGATGATGATCTATTCTATTCGTTACACAGCCTCATCTAGCATAGTCCTTAAAGATGAATTGCCAAGTTGACCTGGATGATAGCTGCGTCTACTGTAAAATTATAGGGACTATGGAGTCTATTGCCCAAGCATGATGCGAAGAGAGCCAATAAGGCTCATTTTTCAGAAGGTCTTTTCAATGTTGGAGTCGTGTGCTCAATATCCAGCTATAGGGGGGAAATAGGCGGCTTTCGTATGTCTACCGCATGAAATATTCGGGTCGCGCGTTTGCTCTCGAGCACCATGTTTGAATCAACATCATCATGAAATGTCGTGTTTGCAACGGACTTGTAGCAAGGAGGTTTTTAAATTGAAACTCGTTACCTTTAAATATGAACAGAAGATATACCTTGGCGTATTACAGGGCGACACTATCTTCGATCTCACCGCCGTCGCCCCTGATATGCTTACTTTTATCGCAATGGAAAACGAAGGAGCAGCCCAGGCCGAGAAGTTGGTAGAAGAGTCTTCCGTTTCTTATCGAATCGAGGATGTGACGCTTCTGGCCCCGATCCCGGATCCCATCCGAAATATCATGTGTTTAGGTTTAAATTATGCCGAACATGCGAAGGAATCCTATGCTGCAGCAGGACAGCAGGCTGAATTACCAAAGGTTCCAATCGTTTTTACAAAAGCGACATCAGCCGTAATCGGACCATACGATCCGATCCCCTTCGATCCAGCCGTCTCTACCGCGATCGACTGGGAGGTGGAGCTGGCCTTTGTAATAGGACGAGAGGGCAAGAACATTCCCTTATCAGACGCCATGGACTATGTCTTCGGCTACACTGTTTTAAACGATGTGTCAG
>DASRZI010000560.1:0-16808 GCA_035686605.1 Candidatus Zixiibacteriota bacterium | reverse complement strand
TCCTCGACGGAGATGACCAGATCCTCTCCAACCTGGCTTACGCTGACGGCGACTGGCCCGCTGTTCGGGGCATACTTAATGGCATTACTCAATAGATTTCGAAGTGATTGCCTTAGTAGATCTGGATCTCCAGTTATGGGCGGATACTCGCTCCCCATGTGGAGTTCGATTGAAATGCCTTGTTCTTCCGCATGCTGCCGGAATTCGTCAACGACTGCTCGGATCAAGTTTTCAATCCTGAATTCGGTCATGGCCAAAGCCACACCTGCATCCAAGCGCTGAAGATCGAGCAGGGTCTCGATCAATGCAGTCATCTCTTCAATACCTGATACGATTCGATCGAGCCATTCCTGCTGCTTAGGCTCTAACTGACCTTGGGTTGGGATCAGAGCCGCGTAATTGGTCATGTATGCCAGCGGGCTGCGAAGGTCATGAGAAACGTTGGATACAAACTCTGACTTCAGCGCATCGATTTCTTTGATGTGGGTAATATCGTGCAGCACGGCTACTTTGCCGGCGTCGATGACCGATGACCCGCTAAATCTAGCAAAAGCGCAATCTAGAATGCGTCCATCTTTTATGGAAATTTCCAATCTTCCCTGGGGCATTTCGCCATTGCTCAACGCAGCGACGAGCTTAGGCGCTTCGATGACACTCTCAATACTTTGCCCTATGGCCTTTCGAGCTGGGACACCAAAGTATCCTTCCATCGCCGAGTTGAAGAGCAGCACTTTTCCTGTTTCATCGGTAGCGACGACGGCATCGGCGGTGCTTCCAAGTATGGCAGCCATGCGCCTGCGGCTGCCCTCTACCTTGGCCAAGAGCGCGGCATTTTCGATAAGGGTTGACGCGTACCCAGAAAGAGTCCGTAGCAGCGTAAGTTGGCTCGCCTCCCAAACATGCGGACTGTCGCGCCAGACGTAAAGCACACTATGAATATCCCGGCTTTCAAGGCATACGGCGGCAAGTGAATTGGGTAATACGTGGTTGCCTCGCGTGGCCCCGAGAGTCTCAGCAACCTCCCCCGGTGTGCGGAGAATCAGTTCCGGTTCGGTGCGAAGCAGTCGTACCAAGGCTTTGTCTATCAACGCCAGCGTATTGCTGGTTTCCCCCGTAAAGAAAGTTAGCGGAGCCCTTGCATCGGCGCTGGTCATTATGACTCGCGCACCTGTGGAATAGGTGCCCCGCATCAGCCCTTCAAGAAGGACGGGCATCGCTTCGTTCAAATCAAAAGATTGAGAGACGTGATCGCTGACATCAAGCAGTAAACGCTGCTCCTCGAGGCGCTGTTCGTGCATGACTTGGAGTCGCTGAACCGCTTTAACCAGGCCATGGATCTCATCCTGTCCGTTCGTGGCGACAGATACGTCTGACTGTGTGCGAGCAGCCTGAAGCGTTGAATCTGCTATCTGATTTAGGGACTCGCTGACCGTCCTAACCACTACAAATAGAACGGCCGCGGATATGAATACGGCGGCAGCAAAGAGCAAGACTCCCCTTCCAAGGGATTCGAGGCTCTCCTGAATCAAGGTCTCTTCTGGAACTGCCAGATTTACGGACCAATCGTATCCAGGAATGACCGTTGAATAGATGGTGTCCTGACCAGCTGGATTATCAGCGACGGCTTCTGCGATCGTTCCGTCGCCGGCAGGTACTGACGAAGCTAATGAATCAGGCTGCGCGGGACTGAGTATCGGTCCTCCGCCGCCATCGACTATGAAGAAATCGCTTCCACCTGGAGGCTTCATGCTGCCGGGTATCGCCGATGCGAGGGCAGCTGGGGCGATCCGGCCCACGATAGCAGGACCCATAGAATATCCATCCGGAACAGGTGCAATGAACGCTATTGATGGTTCGTTTTCGCCGTCAAATGGGAAAGCAATTGCGCCACCCGCTCCCGCCGCAATCATCGCGGCATAGGCCTCACTCTCAGAAGGGGATAACTCGACTGGTGTGCCAAATTCAGGATGGAGCTCTATTCCGCTGAAGTCGTTTCGCATGATAAATGCTGTATCGAATCGACCAGCCAGGGAATCAACAATTCTTGAATCGGGGCCAGTCGCCGACGAAAGCAGAGTGGAGAATTCGTCAGTTGATGATATCCATCCCAGCCACTCCTCTTGAGATGACAGGTACTCCCCAATGGAATCCGCGGCGATGCCTGTTTGTTCCTGTATCTTGTTGGTCATGGAACCAAGCTCGGTCTGGCGAGCGATTGCATAACCCATCACAAAGATAAGAACGCCGATCAGACCGATTAACATCAGGTAGGTAGACCCGAGTTTACGGTTGAGAGTAGTTGAAAACGGCGAGCGGGAAACGCCCGTATGCTTTCTGGCGGATGGAACGATTGAAAGAATTAGCCAGACGAGCAGACTGGCAAAAAGCGCATTGGCTATCAAGAAAGGAGCCTGTTCGAAAGCGGTTTCCATAGCCCGATCGAAAGCCAGTAATCCACCAAGCATGACGGATCCTGTAGCCCACATAGCTAGGACCACGAGAAATATCTGGAGAAAAGCGCCAAGAAATCCAGCGATAGCTGGTTTTCTCAACCATGAATAGAGACGACCAGCATATTGCTGGTACATGATTCCAGCCATAAAAGTAGCGACGAAAACTGGAATGAAGAAATCGTATATCTCGTGCGTCGCCCAGAGCCCTCTTCCGATTCCGAAAGCCAGTGCGACCAGGAATGCTCCCGCAGGATTAATAAGAGCTCCGATCAGGACAAATATCGCCAGGCCGAGGGGAGTGAGAGGGATCGAGCTGCCGACAGGAATGAATTGTGAATCGAATGGACCTAGTGACCTAAGGGGAATTTGATCAATTGAACCGACCAATAAGGCCAGAACAGAGAAAATGGCAATAATCAGCCAGCTTCTCAGACCAAGTGAGCTAAACTGACCGCGCAGGGCGAAGATTAACAATATCGCACCGAGCGCGAACAAAGCAAGAATCACATATCCGACGACGGACGATGGGGGAACTAAATAGGCTTTGGCAAGCCAATTCTCTAGGCTCGTCCCAAATGCCAAAGCCGCTGCGTAATTGGGCTGAATGGACACGATACCCTACCTAATCTCTTCCATAACAGGCCACCCGGGATTTACTAGACCGGATACACCAACTTCCACGTATTCGAATTGTAAATGTTTATTCTGGTAATAACGCGTGTTTCTGGATATTGCCCTATCAGCGAAAGGAAATGATTCAGCTTAGTAATGTTTTAGTTGACATAATATCCATGAACAGTACTACGATCAAGCCGAATTGCACTCCTCAGTTAATCGATTGATTCTGGTCTGACAATCCGATTCGGGTAAACGGGAAATAGGAACTGTCAAGCTTGCGTGAAATTTGACTTGACAAGACGAAAACGGTTTTTCACAGCGTGTATATTATGTCATGTTTAATTCGTGTAGGCAAGTACTAATTTACCATAATGATATTACATAATGTGTAACATTGTATTGTCGCTTCGGACTATTCCTCGCCTGCAGCCAGGCAATCTTCTCTTTGCAATTCAATCCGCAGAATATAGAAGAGAACACCGAAACGTCGAAATACCTGCCCTCTATGATATGGTTTGTTTTAATCGCTTTTTCAAGAGTTATCAGGAACCGGTAAGTTCATCCGGCCGGCAGCTAGACCGCGCCAACGTTCAACGATAGGTTGCAATCGACAGAGCTTGGAGTAAGAGAGATGGGTCTAAAAGTTGATGTATTGGACAAGCAACCAAAAGATGACCAGACCCGCGATAGCAAGGCCGGTGATGATGAGGGCTTGGGCTCCGACTCTCCTCTGCTCTTCTCGTTTTTGACCATCGAACAGGAAAGAGAGGCCGATCAATAAGGCAGCCACTGGACACATTATTAAAAGGGGGATCCAGATTCCCATATCTAGGATCAGGCGTAGGACAAGTTCCGTGGCCTCATCTGGCGACAAAGTCTAAACCTCCACTTCCCAAATGTGAAACGCGCCAGTTACACTGTACCAGCTTCACGATCATTACATAATATAACACACAGAAAGAGTTGCTGTCATATTTTATGCTGTAAAGCCTTCTTTACACAGGTAAAATCAACGCTTTGTTTACTGTATTCAACACTCTGGCTTTAGCTGCTTTATTCTGCTTTTTGTACCTTCTTGAACGAGGCTGATCCTGGCACTTGCCCGTCTTCGATGTCCTTGGTTGAAGTTCTGTGTGTGCTATAATCCTTGCCTGGTCTCGATTGCCTTGCATCGTTTTCAAAACCGTTTCGCGCAGTCTGATATCGGCGGATGAATATCAGGTGAAGGATCTTAAAATATTCCGCCAATCATGCGGTGCAGTGTTACTTGCAGAGTAACCCAGTGTAGGATATCCAGAATTACCGCTAATAGTCGCGTATCGCACTATGAAGAAGAATGAAATCCTGCGCCAGAGCATTCTGGCGCAGGTTGCTGAATACTACAGTGAAACATTCGGAGATGAGGATTTCGTGCCTGGTGTCTCACGTGTGCATTATGCTGGACGTGTGTTCGATGCCAACGAGATACAACGCGCTGTGGGTGCGGCCCTAGACTTCTGGTTGACTGCTGGACCAGAAACAGCCAAATTCGAACGAAAACTGGGGAATTTCTTGGGCATTCGGGAAGTTATTCCCGTCAACTCCGGATCATCCGCGAATCTCGTCGCCATGACGGCTTTGTGCTCCAAACAGCTTAGACTGGGCTTGCGCCCAGGTGACGAAGTCATTGTCCCTGCAGCAAGTTTCCCGACAACAGTGAACCCAATCATCCATAACCAATTGATTCCGGTTTTCGTAGATAGCACCATCGGCGACTACAATCTCGATCCAAGTCAAGTAGCTGAGGCCATTGGCCCCCGGACACGGGCACTCATTTTCGCCCATACCTTGGGAAATCCGGCGGATATGGACCAGATCATGAGCTTGGTCAGAGAACATGATCTGCTTCTCATCGAAGATACATGTGATGCTCTCGGATCAACCTGGGACGGCAAATTACTCGGAAGCTTCGGGCAATTTGCCACTCTCAGTTTTTACCCTGCCCACCACATTACGGTTGGAGAAGGTGGGGCTGTATTTACGAGCAGTCGACGGCTTGCCAAAATTGCGCGATCAGTCCGAGATTGGGGAAGAGATTGCTGGTGTGGCTATAATGATCCTCCAGAAGGGCGCTGTCATCAGAGATTTGACAGAGTCGTTCCTGGTATGCCTGGATATTATGATCACCGCTACCTGTACACTGAGATTGGTTACAATTTGAAACTCACCGACCTCCAAGCTGCCATTGGGTTGGCGCAGTTGGATAAGTTGCCCGATTTCATCGCCCGGCGAAAAAGAAACTTCGCCTATTTATACGATGCGCTGAAGGAGTACGAGGAATACTTGATATTGCCCTCTTGGCACGAAAAATCGGATCCGTCCTGGTTTGCCTTTCCGATAACTGTGCGCGACTCGGCGCCATTCGAACGACATCAAATATCCCGATTCCTTGAGGAAAAACATGTTGAGACCCGACCATTGTTTGCGGGTAATCTCATTAAGCAGCCTGGATATCGCGACATTAAATATCGCGCAATCGGAGAACTCTCCACTTCCGATCAGATAATGCGAAATACGTTTTTCGTGGGGATTTACCCAGGGCTAGACCGGCCTCAGCTCGATTATATGGTCGAAATATTTGGGGAGTTTGTTGGCAGGTTTTAGCCAGAGTCCCGGCCCATCTTCCGTAGAAACACGAACCAGTGAGTTGACATGAAATTATCGGTGATCATATGTTGCTTAGATGAAAAGGCGACGATTCTCGAGGTGATCGAGAAAACCAAGGCCGTGGATCTTGGACCTGACTGGGAACGTGAAATCATCATTGTCGATAATTATTCTACTGACGGAACACGAGAGTTGTTGCAGCAGATAGAGGATCCTGAGATCGCGATTCACTATCACGACAGGAATCTAGGCAAAGGTATGTCCATCCGCACGGGCATTGCCAATATGACTGGCGACTACATGCTGATTCAAGATGCAGATAGCGAATATGATCCAGCGGAGCAAGCGAGGTTTTGCATACTAGCTTCACAATCAAATGCCGCCGCGATATTCGGCTCTCGAGTAGCTGGCGGCGAAGTAAAATATGAATATGTTCGGGCTTATTGGGGAGTACGCTTCTTGACTGCAATGGTTAATACGCTGTTCGGTGGCCATTTGACCGACGTCGCCACGGCGACTAAGATGGTCCGAGCTGACGTAGTGAAAAGTCTGAACTTAACCTGCACTGGATTCGATCTGGATTTTGAATTGCCAGATAAAATCCTGCTCTCGGGATACGAGATTCTTGAAATACCCATTAGCTACGATCCAAGGACCTATGCTGAGGGTAAAAAGATCAGAGCCACGGATGGTCTCAAGGCAATGTTCATAATGCTTCGCGATCGTTTTGGCCTATCTGCGGCGCAGCGTAACCCAGAATCTGGGATTTCTGTCAGCACCGAGAGCGCCGAGACCGGCGTCTAACCTGGGAGTCTCCGAATGTCATTCGTGATTGATTTAAGGAAATAACCATGCGGATCGTTATCACTGGATCCATCGCCTTTGACTATCTGATGTCCTTCCCGGGTCGATTTGGCGACCATTTACTTGCCGATCAACTGGACAAAGTGAGCGTGAGCTTCCTCGTAGATTCAATGCGAGTCCAGCGCGGAGGCGTCGCACCCAATATCGCTTATACTAATGCCCTTCTTGGCGGCAATCCGCGGATAATGGCCGCGGCCGGAGCTGATTTTGAAGAGTATCGCGTCTGGCTTGAAGAGAACGGGGTTGATACATCTGGCGCAATCGTCTTTGAGGATGATTACTGTGCCTCGTTCTTCGTGAACACCGACCAAGACCACAACCAGATCGCCAGTTTTTATACAGGGGCTATGGCCAGAGCTTCGCAGCTCACGTTCGCCCAGCATGGTGGAGATCCAGAATTGGTCACTATATCGCCGAATGATCCTTCGGCGATGGTTGCCTACGTCGTAGAGTGCAAGCAATCTGGCATTCCATATATTTATGATCCAAGCCAGCAGATTATTCGGCTGTCAGGCGAAGACATCTACTCTGGCATTAACGGCTGCACCATGTTGACCGTTAATGAATATGAATTGAGCATGATCGGCGAGAAAACGGGGCTGACCGATGAAGAAATCATCGACATGGCTGGGGGCTTACTGCTCACTTTGGGAAAGAACGGCTCGCGCATCTATTTCGATGGGAATTGTCATGAGATTCCCGTCGTCAATCCAAAGGAGATCAGCGATCCTACGGGAGCGGGTGACGCTTACCGAGGCGGTATGTTGAGGGGGATTCAATTAGGGCTGCCTTGGGCAATCTCGGGCCGGATGGGGGCTCTGGCTTCCACTTATGTACTTGAAAACATCGGCCCGCAAGGGCATTCATATACTCCACACTCTTATGTGGCCCGATATCGGGAAAACTTTGACGACGAAGGTGCGCTGGATGTACTGTTGAGTGAATCAGGGCGAAAGAACTTGAATTCCGAGAATAATCTCTTGCCCTAATCCCAGGACATTCCGCGCAATTAATAATGACTAGAAGGAGAGATACTAAGATGGATTATGACATTAAAGATACCAGCCTCGCTACGGGCGGGCGGCATCGAATCGAGTGGGCCGAGCAAGAGATGCCCGTGCTGCGCAGTATTCGAGAGGACTTCGCCAAAGAGCGGCCGCTTGCCGGAACAAGAATCAGTGGCTGTCTCCATATTACGACGGAGACCGCGAATCTCGCTTATACGCTACAGCTTGGCGGGGCCGACGTGGTGCTCTGCGCGAGCAACCCCCTAAGTACGCAGGATGACGTCGCCGCATCTCTGGTGAATCACTACGAGATTCCCGTGTTTGCCATAAAAGGCGAAGACAACGAAACCTATTACCAACACATTCGAGCTGCGTTGGACCATAAACCACATATCACGATGGATGATGGGGCCGATCTTGTTGGGACCATACACAAGAGCAGGCAAGAACTGATCGGTGACATTGTCGGTGGAACGGAGGAGACGACGACTGGCGTGATCCGATTGCGAGCAATGTCTAACGAGGGTATGCTGAAATTCCCCGTGATCGCGGTCAATGACGCTCTCACCAAGCACATGTTTGACAACCGCTACGGGACGGGCCAATCCACCCTTGATGGCATCATACGATCGACCAACATCTTGCTTGCAGGCAAGACGATCGTAGTCGCTGGTTACGGCTGGTGCAGCCGGGGTATTGCCATGAGAGCGAGCGGAATGGGTGCGAATGTGATAGTTACCGAGATCGATCCACTCAAGGGTCTTGAGGCTGTGATGGACGGCTACCGGGTTATGCCCATGCAGCAGGCTGCTAAATATGGCGATATCTTTATATCGGCAACCGGAGACATCAATGTCATCGATGTCCACCATATGGAAGTCATGAAAGACGGCGCGATCATCGCCAACTCTGGGCATTTTAACGTAGAGATCAACATCCCAGGATTGGCTGAGCTCGCTGTCAATCCTCCACGAAAGGTTCGTGAGTTTGTGGACCAGTATGTGCTGGCTGACGGAAGAGCGATAAACCTTCTCGGCGAAGGCCGCTTGGTCAACCTGGCTGCGGCCGAAGGACATCCGGCATCGGTTATGGATATGAGTTTTGCCAACCAGGCCTTATGCGCAGCCTACATGCTGCGCAACGCCGATAAGCTGGAGAATAAAGTTTACTCAGTCCCAGCTGACATCGACCAGGAAATTGCTCGGATCAAGCTGGAAGCCATGGGAATCGCAATTGACAAGCTTACGGAAGAGCAGGAGACCTATCTCACTTCGTGGGAGGAAGGCACCTGATCAATTCGAAGCTCGACTGGTTTTCGAATCCAATTGATTGACGCGGTCTTGCTCATTTCTCTTTGGGAGACAACGTAGAAGCATCTGCCGTACTCGGTCCCTATTCTTGGACAGCCATGAGCAGCGTCACCTGGAAAAGGTAGCAAAAGCATCTCCAACTTAAACACCCCCCGTGACCATGACTCAGAGATGAGGACGGGCAGTGTTCGAGCTGCCCGTATCTTCTCTAATGTGGTCAGTCCCCCGGTTATGTTTTCCCTAATCGGACTGGCCCTGGCCTGGAAAGAGCTCTCTTTCTGGGAAGGTCTTCTCTGGGCGTTCATCTACGCCTTCTGGGTAACGATGGTTCCCAGCTTGTTTGTGGCCTTCCTGTTAAAGACAGGTCGGCTTTCGGATTTGCACATGAGCAGCATTAGAGAGCGCCGGCTGCCCTACCTGACCAGCGTCCTAGGCTCTTTAATAGCACTAGCCGTCATCCAAGTCTTTGATGGTCCCGAGCTTCTTCGCTGCCTGGCCATCTTCAGCACCCTGGTGTTAGCCTTTTTAGCTATCATCAGCAACTTCTGGCTTATCAGCATTCACGCAACGAGCATCGCTGCGGTGACGGTCATATGCGGACTGGTATTTGGTTGGTGGACTTTGTTACTGCTGTTACCGATAGCAGTGACAATCTGTTGGGTACGTCTATATTTGCGGCGGCACAATGTTCAACAGGTCGTCGCAGGACTGGCCTTGGGCGTTGCTACCGTATGGCTGTTGGTGCAGATCGGTTGTTTTTAGCATTCACCTAGCCAGCATATTCACCCAGAACAGAGGACTCCCTTAGGGGAAGGGTGCCATTGCAGACTTAGCTGCCTCGTCGCGGATGATGATGGGCTGAACTTGCCCTATTGCTCTTGCTCCCGTCCTTTGTTAAGATGGACAGTGACGCTGGACAAGATTCGTAGAGGGAAATTGAAGCTGAGTTTAGTACGGGGTAGGAAGCAAAGCCGTCCAGAACCGCTGGGCGATCTAGAGGGGAGCTGCTCTCACAAGTGACTTCGATAAACCATTTACCATCGGGTAGCTGCTCCGAACTCATTCTTCTATCGGGCTAGAATATGAGTTGAACACCCCCAAAGACAATAAGGATCAGAAGCCAGTAGCGCACCATCTTGGCGACAAAAGCCCAAGCGAGAAATGGTCGAAACTTGACGCCGTATGCGCCCGCAGCCGGAGGAATGATCCAGGCCAATAATGGTAAGAAAGAAAATAGGACGACGAACGCTCCCCAACGTTCAAAATAGCCTCCTGCCATCGCCCATCTTTCGTCACTTACCTGGGGATAGTGTTCCTTTAATACATCAATTCCGCTTCGACCAAGCCGGTACTTAGCCACGCTGGTCACCAGGGTGATGGTAGTTAGAAAGATGACGAGCAGCCACAATCTCCAGTCACTCAGCATGTCGATGAGATACCTATCAATCATCGGCAGCACTTCCCTGCGTCCCGTATAATTGTTCACGTCTCGACTTATCCGCGGCGTTTGCTGAATCGCCCATTCAATCAGCAACCGCGAAACAGCGTAAAGATAATCAAGTGCAATCCTCGCTCATGTCCACCCTCTACTGCCCGGGTAAACGTCACCTCGTAAGTATACAGGTAACATTTGCAAATTCAGCGTAAGAAAGATCGCAGTGTAAGGTTCTACGAGTCGCCGGCGACAACAGCCAGCCCAAACCAGAATCTCGTAATCGGCTCGAATAGCGATGAGTTCAGGCGGCGGTCGCTTTGCTCCGGAAGTAGGACGATGCTCATTCCGATCCCGCTGCAGCCTCAGCCATCTCCTGCTCATCTGAGACAGGAGTTCCAGCACCCATCAGATCCGCCAGCCATCGAGATCCATCGGAGCTCGCTAATACCAGCTGCTGCACCGCCATTGACATGGGAACCGCGATGAGACCGCCAACTGGCCCTAACACCCAACCCCAGATAAAAAGCGAAGCCACGACGACCAATGGAGCCATGTTCAATTTGTCGCCCATTAGCTTGGGCTGGATCACATTCTGCACTGAACCATTGATCAAAACATACCCCAGTAGAACAAGCAGCGCGGTCTCGATTCCGAATTCAGCATAAGCCAGCATCATGGGTGGTATCATAGCTATCCAGAAGCCCACAGCTGGAATATAGCCCATAAACCAGGCTAACAGACCCCAAAGAACGGGGAAGTCCACCCCGAGAATATACAGGAAAATTGTGTCTCCTACACCGACCAGGAAATTGATCCAGGTAAGTACCAAAACGTATCTTCGGATGTCTGCTCCAAAGCTCCTGAATCGCTTAATGAACTGGTTATCCGCTAATCTTGGCCCGTGGAGTTTCTTTGAGATGCCAGTGGCCTCGTACAGCATAAAGGCCAGGACAAACAGCATAAAACCAGTGTTAGCAACAGCACTAATGATCTCAGATATTATGTTGCCCATTAACCCAAAGAAACGTTCTGGACTGATAAAGTCAAGTACGGATTTGCCATTGACTCCGATATCATCCAGTGATGCCTGGAGATCGGTGCTTTGCTCTTCGGCGCTCGATTGATATGAGGGCAAGGTCTCGATCAGTTCGCTGAAAGAGGCGCCTATAAAGACAAGCAATAAAATGCCACCACCCAGCAGTAAAAAGAGCGTCAACAATAACGCCAACCAAGAGGGTAATCCTTTTTTCTGGAGCCAACCGATTACTGGGCCGAAAACGAAGGCGAAAACCAATGCCAGAAGGAATGGATTAATAATATCGGCCGCCTCCCGCATGAAGAGGAGCAGTAGGGCCAAGCCGCCAGCGCCCAATAGGAAACGCAGAATTGGTGACGATTGTTCTTGCGATGTCATCATAAGTTCTGTACCCCTTTGTCATTGTCTGTTGATGGCTCAAAGTGCTTGGATTCGATGTTTTCCATCCGTGCCGCTTCTTCGGTTAGCCATTTACTAGCCGCCGAAAGAGCAGCTTTTGTCGATTCACCCAAGGTGTCAGTTGCCATGAAGACGCTGTCTTCCGGAACGGATTCTGTTGTTTCGGTTCTTATTAACTGGTTCAGCACGTTCTGGCTAACGCCAGAGAGTACCAACTTTCCGCCATTGGCTCGCAATTCTCCTGCATATCGTTCCATGAAGCCAATCATCGTACTGCCAACCTGATCGACCCCTCGAATGCGGATGATGACCACAGCGCGTCGGGCTTCTTTGGCCGATGGCAGTAAATCCTGGATCGTACGAACAGCGGCGAAATAGGTGCTGCCCCGAGCTTGAAGAATCGTCACGCTGTTGTCTGGCAATTCGGCCGGCGCGACCTTTTCCACAAACGTGCCGCTTTCAACAGGCTTCAATTCGAGTAGGCGGACATTCTGCGAAGAGCTGTATATGTAATCGAAAAATGAAAGTATGACACCAATGAGGACAGCTTGTTGGACCGGCAAAGTCAGTGTGGCAATGAACGTCACCACCATGATCACTCTCTTGGAGATGCTGATACGCCAAACATCGCCGATCTCCTCAGTATCGATTATTTCAATACCGACCACGATAAGTACAGCTGCCACAGCGGGCATGGCCACTAGTTCCACCAGATTGCCCAAGATCAGAACGAAGGCGGCGACAAACAAGCCCAGAAAGACATTTGCCCATCGAGACCGGGCACCGGCACTCTTGATGATTCCTGTACCGCCCAGGGATCCGCCAAGCGGTAGTCCCTGGAAGAGACCGGAAACAAGATTGGCGATACCTTGACCGGTGAAATCTTTTGAGGCATCCGGGTATTCGCCATCTGGATTTGGCATGCCCTGGCTCACGGCCGAGCCTTGAATTAGACCTAACATACCGATGGCCATAGCCGAGAGCGCTAGGCTTCTTATCAATGAGAGATCAGGCAAACTAAGGCTTGGAATTGATCCACTGATCTGAAACATGTCGCCAACTTGGGCAACGGAGTTAAAGCCCAACAGAACAACGGCTACCGTGGCAATGACCAAGCCGAAGGCGACAGAGAAATTCTTTAACCGTGTACGGCTTAATAGGAGAATCAAGCCAATAGTCGCCAAACCGACGGCAAGCGTCGGCAGGTTCCAGTCGCCTGGATGAATCAGCGTATCCACAGCCTGTGTAATCTTATTACCGTATTGGCTATGATATCCGGTCAAGTCCCCTAGCTGGCTAAGAATAACCACAATTGCAATACCGGTAATGAAGCCAACCAGGACGGTATTCGAGATGAAACGAGTGAACTTGCCCAACTTGAACAGTCCGAGAACGATCTGAAATAGACCTAGAAGAAAAGTGAGGGTGAATAATGCGCTGAGGAATTGGGACTGGTCGATGCCGGTTGTGGCATCAGCCACCGCCAGCATCATGGCACTGGTCAGACCAATATTAATGAACTGGGAGCCGGTGAAAAGGGAGCCGATTGGCGTCCCGGTCATCAGGGCATTGAAGGCATAGGTTGGATTGGTTCCGGCTAAAAACGCAGAGGCAATAGCGTCAGGAATCGCTATTAATGCTGTGACGGCACTCGCTATCAGATCTGATGGAAGATTCTTTATTTCAAAGTCGAGTAGCTTCACTAGGATTCACTTATGCTTGTAGATATCAGGAGATTATCAGCATGTCACCTGGCAAATTTAGCAGATCGAAAGTCCTAGCATAGACCCCTAAATCAAGTACCCCTAGATTGTCAGTTTGTATCAAGTAACGTCACCTATTATGAATAGAACTTACTATATCTAGACCGGATTGACGAACCACCAAATCACTGCCTCCATACGGGGGCCCAGTAAAACAAGGAACATGAAGAAACAGCACTTATCAAACTTGCTGGTATTTCTTTCGCCGGCTTATTAGTCGTGAGCATGCAACGTGCCCTTGCCGACAGTGATACGTGAGGCTAATTAGCCGCGGCCGCGAAACGCATCGTCCCGCCATCAGCCATCAAATCCAAGAACAGGTCACCCTCCTGGAAGAAGAAAACGGCGGCACTGCTGAGAAAAGATAGAAATTGTTGATCCAGGCTGTCTTCTGGACAAGCAGCTAGTGTCGATGGTCCAGCCACAATGCTGATGCTGTTGCCGTCAACCGTATAGGTTGCGATCACATCGTTGCAGTCGGCTTTAATTGCCGCCTGACCGGTCCCATCGACAGCTTCGTTGAAGGTGACTGTATATCGAGAAGGATCTTCGACGATGGTTTGACTGATCGGGTCAGTGAACGACAACCACTGCCAGGTGATGCCTGTCAAGGAATTCGGCAAAAGGGGTGCAGGTATGACAGGCACATCTTCGGCGTTGGTCGCTTCGATGTAAGTGGCGGAAGCCCATACCCGACCGTCAGGAGCATTGGGTAGGTTTGGGGCATTAAATGCCCACCAAAGACCATCTTCACTGACCCCGATTATCTCGGCAGCAGTCTCAAAGGGCGCAGCGCCGATGTCGGGATATTCGATTCCAGGACCGATGCGCAGGAACACGCCATCAGGCGCGATCACAGTGCCTGTGGCCTCGCCTGTATCGGCTGGAGGCAGCGTTATCTCCTCTTCATTCTCAGGTTTTGGACCCGGTTCGGGTAACGTTAGCGACTGAACCATGGTGTCGAGTCTGGCCAAATCCGGAGCCCAGGCCGAGGACGGTAATGCGTTCAACAGTTCTTTCGTCTCTTGTACATAAACCGCATAGGAATCAGGATCTGACACCTGGGCCTTCAACTCGTCGGTCGCGTCGGCCTCAGTGTTGGGCAAGCTCTCTGTCGAGACCGGCCACTTCAACGAAACATAGTAGAGACCATCCGTAGTCAATCCCTGGTAGTAATAATCCATCGTATTGTTAGCCCAAACGCCGATGCTTTGGCGGAAGGGCGAGTCGGACACGTATCGGACGCCTTGCCCGCTGTTGAAGTCCAAGTCCAGGAACTGTACCCAACGGTCCATTAACGAGTTAGGTGGGGGCAGCAAGGGCATCCAGTCTTCGGGATCACTTTGCCGATTGTCTGCGGTGGCGATTAGTTCCTCCAGGAGCTGTACCTGTTGGGCGACGCGATCATTGCCCTGGCCGCTGTAGAGACCGGTATATTCGGCTACGGGAAAGATGTACATGATACGCCGTTCGGTATAAGGAACCTCCAAGGGATTCTCCCCGTCGAAGCCCATCACCAGGTGCCGGGGATATCCTTGACCGCCGGGACCTGGTGGAATAGGCGACGCGTCCACGATCTGCCACTCGTATGACTGGGCTAATCCTTGCAGATCGAGCGTTGTCTCGGCTGGCTCCAAACTGTCAATTTCGGATTCACCCTCGCCCGCATCCGGTTCTGCTGGCGTCGAACCGGCCTGGCGGAAGAAATCCCAGGGGCCACCGGCCACCCACTTATAGATGACCACCTGCCCATCCTCCTCGAAGATGTAGCTTTGGGCCGGTCCAAACATGTTGACCATTGCGCCGGCCAACGAATCTGGCCCGCAGGCGGCCTGGGTCATGGGTCCTAATTCCATGAAAATACTTCCAGGGTTGGATGAGGTGTATGAGCCGGCCCCGTTATTACAGTCTAGTTGGGTAGTGAAAATGCTTTCGGCGTCAAACAGAAGGGTGTAATTTTCTGGATTAGGAACGGTGATCAATACTTCTTGACCCCCATTCGATGTACGCTGTACCCATTCCCAAGTGATGTCGATCAATGCCGGGTCGACCAAAGAACTCTCGGTGGTTGGCTCAATTGTAGGCAATTCTTCGGTTGGGACAGCTGTTGGGACGGCTGTTGGCACGGCGGTCGCTTCCTCTGGAATGGACGTTGGCTCAGTTGTAGGCTCCTCCTCGGCAATGGCCGTTGGTTGGGCTGTCGGCGTTTCGTCACTACCACAGGCGACTAATAACAGTGTCGCTAAGGCTAACATGATAAGAATGGGTGACATCTTCGTCATTATTTTGTGTGTCCTTGACATGTTGTTTGCTCCAAGTATTGTCCAAATAGTGGTTAGTTCATTTGGTGGCCCAATATTTCATAGTGATTCACGGTTCGATTTTTTAGCTATGAAAGAGCGTGAATCACCGAAGTGAAATCACCGAAGTGAAATGATTCTACCAAGTATTTTTCTAATATCGAGAGCCTTTTCATACATGTTACTCCGCGAACCCAATCTCGCCCGGCCGCCAGCTCTTATCGAAGAACCCTTCAAGCGGACTGTAGATGCGTAGAATTGTGAACCACCCCTTGCCGGGAATGGTCTGGATCCAATTACTCTCTTTACCCGCTGGCGCTTCCGGGCTAAAGAACACGTCTATTGACCCGTCGGCGTTCGGAACCGCGGCCGGTGTTGGATACGACTGGCTGCCTGCCCTCGGCCAGCGCTGCGGCGTTCGGAGCATAGAGCGGGTTTGGTTGTCATACACCGTCAATGACCAGAAGTTGTTATGAGGAATGTTGGGAGGCAGCGTGCACTTATAGGTCTTGCCGCCGTCAAAGTAGTTCTTGTTGGCATCCAGCCCGCTGATGAGATACTGTGAGCCGACGTCTGTCAGGCGCATGCACATTGCCGGGGTGATCCCGGTCGCCCAGTGGAAGAACGCGAACCGGGAAGCCAGGCGGCGGTGGCCAACGGGCGGATAGGGCCTGACCCCCTCGCTGGTCACGGCCGGCGGCGGAGTGTCGAAAGAGAAACCGCCGAGGAAAAGCATGTTGTACCAGGCCGATCCCGGGTAGTAGGCAAAGTCCTCTTCTGCCGTCCCGCGGAAGGAGAAGTTGAGGGCACGCCCCGTGGCGTTGCCTACTACCGCTGCGTCGGCGAGGATGCGCTGCATGCGCTCATCAGGCTCGAACGGCTGGCCCTTCACGATGCCAATGGCGGCGAGCGAGCCCAAAATCTCGGGGTCGAACGATCCCTCCGGCTCCTCCTGCACTAGCTCATTAATTAGATCG
>DASRZI010000559.1:0-7113 GCA_035686605.1 Candidatus Zixiibacteriota bacterium | reverse complement strand
AATGGAGTAATGACTAGCAATAATAGGAAGATTCTATTTCTCATTGCCTGTACTTCATTTTGCCGGAGGGACCATGGCTCGATGAAATGAACTTCTAAATTTTTATGTAAACGCTTTATGTCAATGCATTATGTATACTGTTTATGTCAATGCATTATGTATACTACTTATGTAAATGCTTTATGTCAATACTTTATGTAAATGCATTATGTATACTACTTATGTAAATGTATTATGTAAGTATGGACCCTTTATGTTCGATTGTGGAATAGATAGTCAAGTATTCAACCTTCGCAGGAGAGGCCTTCGAATCTAACCGCCGGACCGGGCAACGGGAGCAAGAAAATCAGCAGCCACCCAGCCTTCCACTCCATCATCCAGTCTTACTTGCCACCAGAGCAGATCGCTGCCCTCGGCTGGACCATCTATCACCAAAAAGGCCACGCCTTCATCTATCAATTGCACTCGAATATTATCTGTGCTCGGCCCGCCCCGCAGGACAACACCAACGCCATCCGTGTTCACAACCTGAGCGTAATAACCAATGGTTACATTTGGTGGAGGAGCTGACAGATCCGGCGTCGGAGGTGGCGTATATGTTGGAATGGCGGTGGTTGTTGCCGGAGGACTGGTTCCCGAGGGAATCGGCGTTGGCGGCGCGGTTAGGCGGATGATAGTTGGTGTGGGAAGAGATGTTGACAAAGGCTCGCGGGAAAGCAAAAGGCTGATTAAGGCGATTGCCAAGACAATCCCAATCACCGTCACGACGACGCCCATACCAAGCCATACCCAGGGTATGGGTTCTCGTTCTTTTTCCTTCTTACGACGTTCCCGGAAACGTTCCAGTCCTTCGATATAACGCTTCCGGTTATTCGGCTGTCGATTTTGGCCCATCGTTGTCAGTTGATTCCAGTATTAGCAAAGTAAGATCATCAAAGGCAGGAGCTGTCCCTCTCCAGCGACTCACATCGTCGGCAAGTTTATCTACCATCTGCTGAGCCGGTAAACTCTTATTCGCCTCCAGTAATTTCACCAGTCGATCATGTCCATATTGGATGCCAGATTCATTGGTTGCGTCCGGCACGCCATCGCTGAAGAGGACGAGACGATCGCCGGGCTTGATTTCGAAAGTAAATTCTTCAAGTTCTAAGGCCTGGATCATACCGAGGAATCGCCCTGACCCATCCAGTCGATGCACTTTTTCACCAGAGCGAACAACCAAAGGCCTCTCATGACCAGCAACGATATAAGTCAATACTCCAGTGGATCGGCACAGCACTCCATAAAATGCGGTTACAAAAATGTCGGCCGAAGGGGCGATCTCAATCACACCCCGGTGGACCGCAAGCGCGACCTCGGAAGGACTCAGCGAACGCTGGCTTTCAACCATGAAAAGCGTTCTGGCGACGGCCATAAACAAGGCTGCTTGAACACTTTTATCGGCGACATCCGCCAGTAGTAGGGCCACGTGATTGTCGTCCAGAGCAATGGCATCGTAGAAATCTCCGCCAACTTGCCGGGCAGGCTTGATCATCGCCGCGAACTTCAAATCGGGATATTCGGGTAGATCATCCGGAAGCAAAGTATTCTGCACCTCAGCCGCGATTTCCAGCTCATGCTCGAGTCGTTCCTTCTCGACGATCTCCTCCTGGGCTGCCTTTAGCTCTGTGTATGCCTCGATGAGTTCCTGATTTTTTGTGGTCAGGTCGGCAATGGCCAATCTATCATTGGAACGCAGCATATCGAGCACATGACGCATGAGCGTATAGGCTACTGGTGGGCTATTTCTTAGTACCTTGTCAAACACACTCTCCGTTATCTCGAGGACTTTGATCCGTGTGATGGAGACACAATTAGCCATCCGGGGCGTATCATCCATCAAACCTAACTCGCCAAAGTATTCTCTCGGACCCAGGACGCCTAGAAGTCTCTCTTGACCATCCTCGAGCTCCTGGGTGATAGCTACCCGCCCTTCGACTATGACGTAAAACGTATGCTCAACCGCACCTTGGTGGCACAAGGTCGTCTGAGGTGGGTAATCCTTTATCTCGGCAACCTGGCGCAGCGTGTCTAAAGCGTTGTCATCCAGCTCCTGAAATATGCTCCTAAAAAAACTTGTTGTGCCGGTCTTCATACTCAATTACTCGCCTTGTTTGTTCTAGTCAGCCAATATCCTAACACCATCCGCCAAATGATCACCCAAGTTTAGGTCGGATTAAGCCGGATCTTCTTTTAGATAGGTGAGTAAATCATCCACAGTCCAGGTATTGATAACGTCAGCAGGTGAAGCCCATCCACGTTGGGCGGTCGCGATGCCGTAATGCATAAAATCAAAATGCTCTTCAAGATGGGCGTCGGTGTTAATCGTTAACTTCACACCAAGCTCCTTTGCCCTTCGCACATGACTATCTCGAAGATCCAGCCTGTGTGGATTGGCGTTTATTTCCAGAATCGTACCCCACTTTGCCGCGGCATTAAATACGGCATCTATATCCAGGTCCATTGGAGCGCGATCGGGCAATAAACGGCCTGTTGGGTGAGCTATTATGTCAACATAAGGATTTTCAATCGCCTTTAGCAAGCGAGGCATTATAACTTCCCTTGCCTGGCGAAGACTTGAGTGAATACTGGCGATGACGATGTCCAGGTCAGCTAAAATGTCGTCCGGAAAGTCCAGCGAACCATCGGCTCTGATTTCGATTTCCGAACCATGCAGCACAGTAAAATTCTCGCCCATGGCCTCGTTCGCGGCCGATACCTCATGTTTCTGCTCGTAGAGCTTCTCAACGCTCAATCCATTAGCAATTCCGAGAGAGACCGAGTGATCTGTGATAGCTATGCAACGAAGGCCGCGTCGCTGTGCCGCCCGGGCCATGTCCAAGATGCTAAGGTGTCCATCAGACCAGGTTGAATGAACGTGCAGGTCCATCTGAATATCGCTCTGCTGAATCAGCTGGGGTAATTCGCCTGCCATGGCAGCTTCAATTTCACCCCGATCTTCACGAAGCACAGGTGGTATATAGGGCAAATCAAGGATTTCGTAAACCGATTCCTCGTCGCTGCAAAGCATCTCGGCTTGATCCGCTGACCGGATGAAAGCGTGTTCGTTAAGGCTTAGACCTTGTTTCAATGCCAATTCACGAAGCCTGATATTGTGCTGCTTGCTGCCTGTGAAGTACGAGAGAAGGGTGCCCCACCGTTCCACAGGTAAGACGCGGAGATCTACCTGGATGCCATTGAGAAGGACAACGCTGCTCTTGGTAGGGCCATGGCCAAGTATTGATTCGACCCGCTCTTGGTTAACAAAGAAATCCATTACCGGTTGAGAATCCACGGCAGCAACAAGTAGATCGATATCTCCAGTTGTCTCTCTCATTCTGCGAAGCGACCCGCCGACTGCGGCTTTCTCTACGCCAGGTAATTCTCGCAGATCGTCGAGCATACTCTGGGCTGTGGGCCAGGCGATCGCCAGTGGTGTTCGCTCATCGCCATGCCGGGCCAGAGCTTCAATTCCGGCGATGATTTTTGCTTCTGATTTGGCGCCCATACCCGGTAAAGTACTCAGCCGGCCCTCGGCCGCGGCCTGGGCTAACTCGTCAATGGTTTCGATGTTCAGGCTCTTGTAGATCTGGCCAACCCGTTTTGGACCAAGTCCCTCGATCCTCAGCATGTCAACCAATGACGGCGGGATATCTTCGGACAGCTTCTCATAGAAGTCGAGGCGGCCGGTCGATAGCATCTCCTGGATCTTGAGTTCCAGAGCAGCGCCGATAGATGGGATTGAAGTAAGAGCGCCTTCCTCGTCAATCTGGCGCAAATCGCGGCTCAATTCCCTGATATTCTCTGCTGCTCTCTGGTAGGCGAGGATTCGGTGGAATTGATCACCTCGAATCGACAGCATGGCCGCCACTCGCTCAAACATCTCGGCGATCTCTCGATTGGTCATCGACCAGATTATACCTTAGCCCCTGAGCCTACAAAACCGGGAGCTGCCTCGTCCATCCTTGTGTCTCCTGCGACACCCTCAATTTATCCCTACTTTCGGTCATCTTGTGAACATTATGAGAACTAAGGTTTCCCCTTATTGCCCCATAGTCCAAGCCATGTTAAGATTTACGCTGCGCAATGCGCGCAAACCATTAATTGGTTGTTCGATCTTGCATAAGGAGAAGAGAAGATGAACAAAAAGCCCTATTTTCTAATCGTAGGCCTGTTGCTAATAGGCCTGCTTCTGGTGGCTTGTGGATCAGAGACCGAAGATCCTACTGAGGTGCCAGAAGTTGTAGAACCGGCTCCCGAGCCTACAGACGAGCCGGCTGATGAGCCGGTTGTTGAACCAGCTCCCGAGGCAACTGAAGAGCCTGCACCCGAGCCAACGGAAGAGCCAATGGTAGAGGAAGAACCTCTTATCATCGGCACGACCGATAGCTGGAGCAGCTTTGAGCCTGCGTGGGTATATAGCTTCCATGACTGGGAACTGTTCCACCAGTGCGCCGATGGTCTACTTAACGCCGTACCGGGAACAGCCGGTGAAGTAGAACCAGCCCTGGCAGAAAGCTATGAAGTCAGTGACGATGGTCTCGAATACACCTTCCATCTGAGGGAAGGCGTCGTCTTCCCAGACGGAACACCTTTCAACGCTGATGCGGTAATGTTCACGCTTGATCGCATCGGACCAATCGACGAAATGGAAGGTGCAAACGCTGGATTCCTTTACACAGGCTACGCAGAAGGTGCTGAGAAGATTGATGACATGACTGTGAAAGTCACCTTCCAGGGACCTTATGCCTTCGCTCCCCAGCTTGTGGCGACCAACGTTTGGAAGATCGTAAATCCGAACATCTATTCCGCTGATGAGGCGGGAACTGAGCTCCAGGCCTGTGGTATTGGCCCATATGTTCTCGATAGCTTCGTCGAAGGTGAAGAAGCGGTATTCGTAGCCAACGAATCCTACTATGGCACTCCCCCGGCGGAGAGCAAAGTAATCGTTCGCTATTTCGCCGAGTCACCGACAATGGCACTGGCCTTACAGAATGGCGAGATCGACATCGCTTGGAAGAGTCTAGCCCCAGCCGATTTTGGCGCCCTAACTGGCGCCGAAGGAATTGTCACTGAGACCGCCGGTGGTACGGAAATTCGCTACATCACCTACAACTCAACAACTCCACCATTCGATAATCCCAACGTTCGCCTCGCCCTAGCCATGATGGTAGACCGCGAAGAACTTGGTGATTTGGCATGGCAGGGTATCAAAGTTCCTCTCTATTCAATGGTTCCGCCAGGATTCCTGGGTCACAAACCGACCTATGAAGGTACAGAGGATATGGCAGCTGCTATAGCGATGTTGGCCGAGGCCGGATTCGACGCAGACAATCCGCTTGTCATGGATCTCTGGTACAGCCCCACACATTATGGCGATACAGAGCCAGATGTTGCGGCTGTACTTAAGCAGCAGCTTGAAGCAAGCGGCGTAGTTGAGGTTAGCCTCCAATTCCTGGAGTGGGCCGCCTACCGTGACGCCGGTCGCGCCGGTGAACTCCCGTTCCAGCTTCTTGGTTGGTATCCTGATTACCTGGATCCCGACAATTACACCAACGTCTTCGCTCATTCACCGGCTGCTTGGTCGGGTTCATACTACGACAATCCAGTCATGGATGAGATGTTGGACGCCCAGTCCGTCGAGCAGGATTTGGACGTCCGTGCTCAGATCTTGGAGGACATCCAAGATCTGTGGGTGACCGAGAGCCCGTTCGTTCCTCTTGGACAGGGTAAACTAGTTATCGGATATCGTGATAACATCAGTGGAGTTGTAATCGATCCATTGGCTCTGTTCCACTACTTCCTGGTCGAAAAGGACTAGTGAGCAGCGTCTTGTAGCCATATATTAATGTCGAAGGGGCTCGAACAGACATCATCGTATGTTTGAGCCCCTTTTTCTTAATCCTCATACAGATTTTCCCACACGCTTGCTCGTAGTGAGGTAAACATGTCAGCCGGTCTTCGTCGCTACATTGTGGTTCGCGTCTTGCTCACCATTCCCATGCTCTTAATATTGGTGACTGTGGTGTTTTTTGTGCTGCGAGTCATCCCTGGCGATCCAGCTGTAGCCATCTTAAGGGAAGGAGCCACTGAAGAGCAATTAGATAGCTTTCGAGCAGCGGCTGGTCTGGATGTGCCTATCTACGTGCAGTATTTTAGATTTGTTGGCGGCCTCATCCGCCTTGATTTTGGCGAATCAATGACCCGTGGCATTCCGGTTATTGAAGAGATCAAGACCTTTTTCCCCGCAACGCTGGAGCTTGCTCTTTTCTCCATGTTCGTCACCGCCACGGTGGGCATTCTTTTCGGCTCTTACGCCGCACATCACCGGAAAAAGGGGAGGGACTACGCGATCCGTGTATCGAGTATTCTCTTATACTCAATACCAATTTTCTGGCTTGGCCTCATGCTTCAAATGATTTTTGGCGCCCAGTTGGGTTGGCTTCCAGTGGCGGGCCGGCTTAGTGCCGGAAATGCGCCCGAGACCAACATCACCGGTCTCTACACGATTGACGCAATATTAACGGCGAATTGGGATCTCCTGGTCGACGCACTACGCCACCTTATTTTGCCTTCAATTACGCTCGGTTTGGTATTGGCCGGGATCTTTGTTCGATTGACTCGAGCTAACATGCTAGATGTACTTGAAGCAGATTACATCACGGCCGGTAGAGCCAGGGGTATTAAAGAGAGGACCTTGGTATACAGACACGGTCTTCGGAATGCCTTTATACCTATTGTGACACTGTTAGGTCTGCAAGCCGCTCTACTTCTTGCTGGGGCGATTTTGACCGAAACAACTTTTTCGTGGCCCGGATTGGGTCGTCTGGTGGTCGATCGCATATACGATCGCGACTTTACAACGCTTCAAGGCAGTATCCTTTTCTTTGCCTTGCTGGTGGCGACCGTCAGCTTGATCGTAGATATTCTCTATGGTTTCCTCGATCCGAGGATTAGATATTAGATATGAACTCTGCTACTGAACAAGAAGTACCCGTATACCAACCTAAACCGCTGATCGATGACGATATCGGCCTCATGCGCCGGTTCTTCCGCGGCCGAAAATGGTATGGA
>DASRZI010000558.1:0-6023 GCA_035686605.1 Candidatus Zixiibacteriota bacterium | reverse complement strand
TCGTAAACGGTATTGGTGATCGTAGCCGGGCAGGATGCATCCTGATCGACGGTTACCTCAAACGTGATGACCGCCTCTTCCCCACCTGCTTCCACCATATCGAAGCAGACTGCCATCTCGTCGACAACCGAGATATCATCGTAAGCGTACTGAACGCCAGCGTTGCCGAGCCAATTCTCCAAACCAATTGTTCCGAGACCGACCGTACCGCTCAAGTTATCATAGGCGAAGATGGTCTCATACCAGGTTGGATCTTCGTCATAGCGCATCAGAACTTCGAAGTCGAAACGTTCGCTGGAACCCCCTGCAGGCCATGGCTCTACATCATCAAACTCGATGATGCCCGCCGTCGGAACGCCACCAGTACTCAGATTGGCCAGGGAAACACCGCGATTGAGCTGCGCGTCATACACGACTACGAAGTCATTCCAAAGAATGGCCATCAGGTTGTTGGGCTCAGCGGCCGTCGGGATTGGCATATAGTCCCAGGGCTCATCTCCAGCTGTCGACGGATCGTAAAATGCAAAGCCGTCGTCGGTGAAGTAGGTAGTCTCGCCGTAGTATTCGCCGAAGAAGATGAACTCTCCGCCATTGAAGTCGACAGACCATGTGGTACTGTCGCCGCTTATCCCTCCTTGAGTGAGGATCCCGTATTGCTCGAGATCGACGTAGGCGCCACCCGTGGCCAGTGGCATAATGCATCCGGCCGGATCCGTGACACTGGTCTCAACCTCATATGTATATCCGGGAATTGGCATCGGGCCGGTCCAGGTCAGAACACCACTTGTTACGTCGACATCGCCCCAACTGGCCGTGGCCGAATCAGTGACATAGGTCATACCAGCTGGTATTGTATCGGTGATCCAATAGGTCAGATCCTCGGGTGTGATATTGGGCTGGACCGTGATGGTGTAAGTAACCGTATCGCCAAGAAGAGCCGTTGCGCTGGAGGGTTCCTTAGCCACGTCATCTTCCCAACGAATGATATCGACCGGTACCGATCCCAGATCGCCTACCGTACCAGCGCTGGTGCCCATCGCAAAACCGCCATACCAGTGATCGCCATACATCATCGATGGCGTATCCCAGAATATGCGAACGTCGAATGGCTCACCAGCCGGATTCGTTGTTGGTCCAGTGACCATCATGTTTCCTGCGTCCGTCTCAGTTACGACGGCATAAGACAATACCGCCGTATCCGGTGGGCTAGTACCTGCCAACCAGTTCTGGACCAATATCCAGTATGTGCCAGCGGCAGGTTCACCAACGTCACAATACTCGAAATAGGAAGAAGTGGTGCTAGAGCAGATCTCAGTCGCGGCACTGGGCGTATCGCCAGTTCCGACAAACAGATCTAGATCGACAGCTGTCGATTCGGTAGTCTCGGCCACCAGGCGGAATGTATCGGCAGGCACGGTCACTGTTACGAAGAACGTTCCTTCCGTTGAGTCATATGGATCATCGTCCGTCGGATCCTGGGGAAGCAGCTCTTCAACTACCGTTCCCAGAACCAAACCATAATTGTCGACAGTGAAATCGGTAATCTCGTCACCCTGAACTCCGGCTTCGAGCTGCGAACCTGCATTTCGACGCGTGTCGATATCAATCCACTCGGGCACAATGCTAGCGGTGCCAACGACGGCAACAGGCAAGCGAATGCCGTACAGCTCTTCGCCTTCTTGAGGTACTTCTTCGATATACACTGAGCCAAAGGTCCATACTCCAGGAGAACCGATAGAGCTTACGTCAGCCGTAATGGTGATGACCTGAGAACCGAACGCGGGTATAACGAAGTTGGCAGGTTCAACTGTCACTACCAGACCATTCTCGCCAGACGCAGAAGTATCATACATCATGGACCAGTCCACCGTGCTGGCGAGCGTCCGCGTCCACGTGCACTCGTTCAGGCATTGGCTATTAGCCATAGTAGCTATATTGAGTGATTTTGGATCGCCGCCAGATGCTGGATTAGCCGCCAGGAAATCCGCTGCTGTCTCATCCAGGGTCAGATTTGTCCGTCCGGCTCGAGTGAGATCAACCTGTCCACCGCCCAAGTCAAAGGGATCAGCCGGTGTCGAGTCATCTTCTTTATAGAACTCTGGATCACCGGTTGCCACGAGAGCAGCAATGATCTCAGCTACTGACCAGTCTGGGTGAAGCGCTCTCATCAGAGCCGCGGCGCCGGCTGTGTGGGGGCTGGCCATCGAGGTGCCGCTGACGATTCCAAACTCTTGCTGGAAGTCATCGGCGACCACGGAATTGGTCTTGTAGGCGGCCAGTATGTCCACGCCGGGGGCGGTGACGTCGGGCTTGATGATATCAAGCAGAGCAGTATTCGGGCCTCTGGAGCTGAAGCCTGCCATCTGGTCGCCATTGCTTGGGTCAGTATTTACTACTGAGCCCTGGATCGTGGCCATGTGGCCTGCTCCGGTGGCTAGCCAGGTTTTTAAAGCTACGCCATCGTCGTACGTAATGTGTACAGCTGGCAGGGCATGGGGGTCGCCGTTGAGAGTCTGCGAGGCGCTGGAATTAGCCAGAATAAAACCACCCGCGCCACCAGCCAGGGCATTTACGCCTTTCTGCACACGAGCGATGGTGCCGCGGTCACAGACCACGATTTCGTTGTTTGTCCAGGTTCCTGCCGCGAATGGAGTCAGGCATTGAGCATCACCAGCATCTTCGGCATAGACGATTGGAGCCGGACCGTATCCACTGGCAAAACCCGCGCCGCTGATGTCCGCTGGAGGAGTTGTATCACCGCCAGTCATATTCATCACAGCGTTGGGGAAGGCTCGGTTGTGGAAGTTGGCGCCTACGGCAAGCATCCAGGGTGCGTTGTTCGGCGAACCAATGGTCCCTGCTCCTGGTCCGGAATTGCCGGCCGAAGTAACCGGAACGATGCCCGCCTCATAAGCGCCGAGGAAGGCCATAGCGGTCGAATCGGTCCAGGGGTTGGAGGCGCCGCCGCCAATTGAGAAGTTTATGACGTCCACGCCGTCTAGAATGGCCTGATCGATCGCTGCAACGGAGCCAGCGTTCGGGCAGCCGCCAATATCGTTACATACATCGTAGCCAATAATATTGGCATGAGGGGCCACGCCAGAGATATGACTGCGATATTGATACGTGTTGATAGTGTCCACAAACCGGGCTGGTTCGACCTCGATGGAGGCCGAGATCATCATGGTTGTCGTTAGATGATTACCGGCCGTGGTGCTGGCCGTGTGGCTGCCATGGCCATCTGTGTCCTCTGTGGTTTCACCTGTCATGATCCAGTAGCCAATGAGCTTGTCATTGCATACCCAGGTGCCTGGGGCGGAGTCACACAGGCCGACATAGTTACCAGATCCGAAGGGATTTGTATGGTCATAACCATCACCACCGATATCGGCGAAGGACGGGTGGTCCATGTTTTGACCAGTGTCCAAGATACCGGCAATGACGCCTTCACCCTGGGTAGCTCCAAAACCACCGGTCGCCGAACCATCCCAGACATGATCCGCTCCGATCCAAGCCGGGCCGGCGTCTGTGTCTATGTAGCTGTCATAATCACGCTGTATTTGCCTGACGCCCGGTAGGGTCAAGGCAGCAGCCGCTTCGCTTGGTGTAAGGGTCACGGCCATACCGTTGAAGGCGTAATAGTAGTCAAAAACTAATTCAACTTCACGCCCAGTCTGCGCATCGAGCTTGCTAACAAAAGTCGCGTGTTCGGCTTCGAGATAGTCGACATAGGCCCGGCTGGCGTCGCTGTTTACGTCCAGCTTCGTCTGGCCAAGAGCTGCCGCATTGGTTGCTTCAAGCCCATCGACCTCTCCACGATAGAAAGCCACCGGAGCAGATTCCAGCATGACGATGTAATCTGCCAGGCCAGTGGCGCCTTTGATCTCGCCAATAACCCTGCTTGTATTAGAAGCAGGTACAACCTCAACCGCTTCTGCAGCTGTAAATTCAGGCTGCTTGGCGGTGCCATTCCTTGATGGCTGGGCACTGACTGTGGCTGCCAACATGGATATCACCATGAGCAAGGCAAGAATGTTGAAGATCTTACGTTTTCTTTGATTCACCTTTCAAAACCTCCTAATCGGAAATATGTGATGTTTGAGTCTGATCTGGCGACCTCATCTTGAAGTAGAGTAGGCTCGCAAGCGGTTTAATCCCTTTCTCCTACAAATTCATACATGTACCTCCAAAGAACGTGTGTCAGTTGGGCTAATTGTTGAGTGAGAATAGACAAGAGTGAGATAAAACCTGCTACCGCGATTTTTGCATATATCTCTCTTCCCAAGAAATATTAGCTCACGTTTAATGCGCCATGAGTGGAGGATGAGATTCTACCTCGTTCGGCTGTCCAAAGTCAAATTTGGGGATGCGCTTTTTCTCCGAAAATTGAGGCTAAATAAATGTGTCTGAGCTCTGGGGATAAGATATACTGGCGAGCATGTCGCACCCTCCGCTCACGGCGCCGTACATTCTAGCCGCGGCGACACCGCTCCTGGTCGTTCTGTATCTCATGATCGGCCGGAATTGGGGCGGGAGCAAGGCCGGACCAGCCGGTTACTTAACAGCCATCGCCATGTCCGTGATCGTTTTCGGAGCCGATCTTGAGCTTCTTCTGGTCGCCATGGGACGAGCCGTGTTGTTGGCTTTGTTCGTCCTCTACATCATCTGGATGGCTCTCCTCCTCTACCATGTGGTAAACGATGCTGGAGCAATAGGCGTGATCGGCCGGGAGCTTCCTAACCTGGCCACAGATAAACCATCCCAGGCCCTGCTGCTTGGTTGGGTATTTGGATCATTTCTGCAGGGGGCGTCTGGTTTTGGGGTGCCAGCAGCGGTCGTCGCTCCACTCCTGGTTGGGCTGGGCTTCGCCGCTAATCCTGCAGTTGTGATTGCCCTGGTCGGCCATGCCTGGGCGGTGACCTTTGGCTCGCTTGGCTCCTCTTTCTTCTCCTTGATGGCCGCGACTGGTGAACCGGGAAGTGAGCTTGCCGGACCCTCAGCAGGATTGCTGGCTGTTGCTTGCCTGGCCTGTGGCTTTGCCGTTCTCTGGGAGACAGACCGCTGGCTGGCCGTACGCCGCCGTTGGCTTCAGCTACTAGGGGTGGGCCTGGTAATGGCCGGCGTCCAGTTAGGGTTGGCTATGCTCGGCTTGTGGAGCCTGGCTGCCTTCGGGGCGGGTCTTGCCGGCCTAGCGGTCATGGTTCTAGATTTCCGTTTCGGCATCCTCGATCCCCAGTCCTGGCGAAGACGACTCAAAGCTCCTAAACCATCGTCATCTGTAGATTTACTATCATCCGATTCTTACACCGATCGGGAAGCGGCTGCTGCGCAACATCCCCAGCCCCTAGCCCCCGACCCTTCCCCAGCCCCTAGCCCCCAGCCCCTAGATCGTTCAACTCTCGGAAAAGCCCTCGTTCCCTATCTGATAATGACCGTCATTATCGTATTGGGACAGCTTGTTTTTATTGAGCCTTTATCAGCATTGAAGATCGACCCTGATTTCCCAGAAGTTAGCACCCGGTTCGGTTGGATCACCGCGGCTGGACCTGGTCGTTCCATATCACTACTTGGGCACGCTGGGGCGCTGCTCCTATACACCTGCATATTGAGCTTTCTCTGGTTCAAAGTGAAAGGCACATTTGGCCGGGATGACTCCTACAGCGGTTGGGCAATCATCAAAAAAACGGCCAAGGGATCCCTAAAGTCCACCATCGGAATCTTCACTCTAGTAGCCATGGCGGTTACCATGCAGCACGCGGCCATGACCCAGATTTTGGCCGCAGCCCTTAGTGCCGGGACCGGCCCCATATTCCCCTTCCTGAGCCCCTTTATTGGCGCTCTTGGCGCATTTATGACTGGCAGCAACACCAACAGCAATGTCGTCTTTGGGAGTCTCCAGTTGGAGACAGCCGTATCCTTAGGCCTGGCTACAGCTCTAATTCTCGCTTCCCAGACCGCGGGAGGGGCTATTGGCAGCCTCTTCGCACCCGCCAAAGTGATAGTCGGATGCAGTACGGTCGAGG
>DASRZI010000557.1:0-3473 GCA_035686605.1 Candidatus Zixiibacteriota bacterium | reverse complement strand
CAATCTTTCGAACTCAACAGAGAAAACTAAGCGACTGTTCGGAAAGAGGTCCAGTTCGACCTATCCTCTACCCGCGATATCCGTAGGTCGAAGGCTTAAACGGCCACTTTGATCGATCACAAGGGGCATTGGATCGCCGATCTCACCTATGTAGCCATCCGTGGACCAGGCCCGAGCGGCCAAAAGGACCCAATTACCGGCCGGATCCTGGATCGTCTTTCCGGCATAATTTGTTCCGATCTTGTCGCCGAGCAGGAACTGGTCGGCGATCATCTCGAATGGTCCTAACGGATTATCACCGACCAAATAATGGGTGCCCGTCTCCAACTTCAAGCCTGGTTTGGCAAGCCGTTGCTCCGAATATTGTTGGTGATCGGTACAAAATAACAAATACCAGCGATCCCCGATCTTCGCCAACTGAGGAACCTCGAGATGGCCGAACTCACCTGGCGCTGTAACCGGCTCATGCACTTCCCAAGTCATCAGATCGGAGGAGGTGGCCCGGGCGATGACTCCTCGGCCGAGGCTGGGACCATCCTTCGTCCTGGCAGTAATATAAGCATGAAAGCTGCCCTCATGCCAGAACACCCAGGGATCACGCCATGCCTGGTCTGGCCATTGGCCTGATTCAAGCAATTCGTACCACTTTTGATCGACCTCTATGACTGGGTTTTTGGGGAATTTACGCCAGTTGATAAGGTCATCCGATGTAGCCAGCCCGATTCGTTGGATAAGGCCTTTCTCTTCCCGGTTGGTTCCAGTGTAAAAAAGGTACCACAATCCAGCATATCGAATGACGCTGCCCGTCCAGGTAGTGTAATTATCCCAGGCATTTTCTTTCGAAGTCGGGACCAGCGCATCGGGCAATATCTCCCAGCTTCTTAGATCCTCTGACACGGCGTGTCCTATGGTCGCGTGCCAGTGCCGCTGCTTCTCGTCGCCGAGTGAACGCGGCGCCTGCAGATAGAATATATGATAGTAGGGTCCATCTTTAGCAAACCAGAAGTCCCACAGCCACTTATCGGGGAAGGAAAGCATCACACCTCACCATAACAATCCACCAATCAGTAATCCATTCGCTACCAAAATCCCACATGAATCTTGATTGCCTTCATTAATATACACACAATATCGCTCTCTGGCAGATATCAGGAATTATGCATGAAAATTAAGTTGTCTACCGGATCATCTGGAGTAGATGTTCCGACCCAACCACAGCTACTAAATCACTCGGTCTAGAAAAGAAGAATCTCTGCGGATGAGAGATGGTGCCAGGCGGTCATATGCCAAAGTAATCCTGAATCTGGTCGCCAAGTTGTTCAACCGTCGTATCGTTCGCGCGATAGAAGATCTTGATATTCTCCGTTCGGCTTTGTTGGATGATCGTCCGGGTTAGAAGTCTGTCAAACTCCCGAAACCTGGTCCACTTCACATCTCCATCGGGCAAGGTCATCACCTGTTTCTTCATGGCCGATCGCTCTTCAGACGTCTCCCATGTCAGCGCCCTCGTCCTTTCTTCGGTGTCGATACAGACAATCTGCGTCGATTTCAACGTCTTCACAAGCACGGATGGATGGGTAATCCCACCGTCGATGATCTGCGGACCCAGGAATTCTGTCTTGAGTAAGTCTTCCGCGAGTAGGACTAGGTATTCGACATTGGCAGCTTGGTAAACGGAATCGAATTCTTCCCACGATAGGGAAAGCGCCCAATCTAGCGGATTTGGCGCCGTAAACCAAGCTGAATTTGCAGGATGCTTCTCTTTGTTATACCTGCCCATATAGAGATCGAAGACATATGCGTCCATATCGTAGATGGGAATCTCCGTCCTGCCGGATAACTCTCGACTGAGGGTTGATTTACCAGAGGATGAGCCGCCGATGATCCAATAGATATTTGTTCGCTCCCACAAAACTTCACAAGCTTCTTCCAACAACTCTCTGTTTACATCGAAATGCATATTTTAATCAATCCGGTTTTTGCTAGATCTCATCAGGATATTCGCCGGGCAGGATTAGTCAAAAGGCAGCTCGGTTGTGTTTTACTGTCAAGCTTTCAGCTATCCGGCGGAGAACAAATGAACAAAGGTCCGAAATTTGGTTCAGTATGAGCTTCTCATCAGGACCGCTGGCCAATCCCTCGTATGATCTTCTGGCACAATCGATCAGGTCCTTCCATTGGGGATAGGTTTCCTCTCCCCATGTTCCTGCGGCTGTTTTTGATACGACCACGTCGCGGGTTTGATAGCTATACATGAGCCGGAACAGATTCAAGATGCAGTAAGCTGGATAATCCTTGAGGTGCATCTCAACGTAATTCAGTTCATCGCGTAGGGCGAGCTCAAGTTCAACCCAATCGGCGGAGCGATAGATTTGGGTAGGCTCGGGACCGTAAAGGACGATGCATTTTCCGGCTCTAATATGCTCTCGATGCAAGGCCCATGCATTATCTGTGGCCCGTTTCCACATCTGGCTCTGGGGAGGAGATATTCTTTTGGCATCTTCCAATAGAAGATAGTAGCCATCCATCTCGCTTCCCAGGGGTGGGAAGTTGCGGGCCAAAGACTCGTGGAGTTCCTCCAGTTGTTTTCGTTCACCTTGGGTCAGTTGTGTAGTCAGGATGACGTGGAAGTCGAGGTCTCCAGTATACTTCGTCTCAGGAAAGGTGATGGCGCCGTAGAGATAGATTCCAAAGAGCTTATCACCCAGTACTGCTATCAGGCCGTCCCGGAAGGTCTCTAATAAGATCTTGTATTTATCTGCGTTTATCATTTTCACAGATTCTTATCTGTGCTATCTGCGTCCAATTGTTGTTGATCATACCTCGATATGCGTCATTTGTGTCCGATTAAATACAGATAGCTCGCAGATAGCGCAGATACTACGCTGATTGACGCTGATAAGATTGTAGATGTCTTCACTGATGGTGATCCACATTGGCTTCGAGAGAGTCTCCATTCGTGCTGCCATGTTGATGCCCGGACCGAAAATATCATAGACATACTTACTCGCGCCGATGAGCAATCCAATTGATGGCCCTGGGTTGATTCCGCTATGGCAATGCCATGCCTCAATATGGGGGAGGTGCGATAGATATCCCTCGCCAGAAACTGCCCACGAGAATCATCTGCGAGTTTCGAGCAGGTTTCTTGCTTCTATCAGGTCAGTTGTTTCAAATCCTTCGCTAAACCAGGCAAAGACCTTCGCCAGATCCTCTCTTGCTTCTCGACCCTGCTCTCGGCTTTCCAACAATTGGTATAAATTGACCGATGCTCTCAGCTCAAGGGATTTCGCTTCTTGCTGGCGGGCTAGATCGACAGATTGACGATAACACCTCTCAATCTTGTCTGTATCTTCTCCATTCTTTTCCAGCAGCTCTCCTTCCAGCCGCTTCAACTCGGCGTCGTAAAGCATCTCGCGATTCTTTCTGGAAGCTTCCACAGCCTGCTCCAGGACCTCCTCAGCATCGGTCAC
>DASRZI010000556.1:0-3582 GCA_035686605.1 Candidatus Zixiibacteriota bacterium | reverse complement strand
CAATCTTTCTATCTCATCTAGCAATCTTCGCAGACCTGGCATCCGTGGAATCCCAGTTTCCATTATCTGGCTCATGTACAGCTGCTCACTATTCGCCAATTCTGATGGAGCGGTCGCCAACTCAAAGGCGTCGCGAAGCACTATGGAACTTTCATCAAGTCGCAGACCTATTATGCTGGCAAAAGTTTCCTCGTCCAGCTTCTTGCCATGGTCCTGCAATACGCGATCCCATGCCTGCCGGGCCAATGGTTCTGTGTCAATCATCAATCCATCCAGATCAAAGATGATTGCTTCAATGCGCTTCATCGGCTAAACCCTCTTTCAATCCTGCAGACCAAATTCGTCATAAAAACTCCAATACATGAACCCTGTCAGAAAACTCGGGGCATTGTCCATATTGAAATCGTAGTGTAATGACAAAATGCTTCCAGTCCAAGAAAAAAGACCTTCTTCGCTGAAGAAAGCCTTAGCTATTTATTGGATGCGTAAAAAAGACCCCCTTTCATTGAGGCACTAATCGTTTGGCAACGATTTCGGAATTCCTTCTCCCCGAACGATGAATGTGGGCATTCGCGCCCAAGTTCGTTCCTAATCCCCTTGAATTGCTTTGCCAAAAGACGCCCTGGTCATTCCCGGTATCGTCGATGAAAACAGTTGGCACGAAATACGTAGCGCCAAGCTGGTATTTCTCAACCTTTAGACAACTATCGCGCAGAAGTAGTGCTCCATTTGCACCTTTTATTCAGTGATACAGGCGCTGACCTAATCCGAACTTCAAGCCGTCGGTGGTCCAGACCTCAAACAGCCATCAAATACGCGATTCTATTTGTCTCTTTTCTCGAGGGATTTGCTGCTGCGGGGATAAATCTTCCATTGTGGGTAGTCGAATGGCTGGCCTTCTATTTCAGAAGATCCTAAGATTCTTTTGTCGCGGTTGATAATTCAATGGTTACTTCTATAGTTGGCGGAATAGGTGTGTTCGTGGGTGGAGGTTGTGGCGTGTTCGTGGGTGGTGGAAGTGGTGTGTTGGTAGGTGGCTTTGGTGTGTTCGTTGGCTGCGGCGCGATGGTCGGCCGCGGCGTATTTGCAGGTCTGGGAGTGCTGGTTGACTGCGTGCTAGGTCCACTAATAGGTTGCGCCGTATTGGATGGTGAAGGAGACGGCGTTTCCGTTGGCGGTGGTGCGTTCCTTCTTGTGGCTGTGGCTGATGTCGTCGCCCGAAGAGTTGGTATTAGACCCGGGGTATCAATAGGAGAAGCTCCTTCCACAGTTCCAGGTCCACCTGATTCGGTCGTTAAAAAGGCTGCAGTCGCCGGAGCGCCAGGTTCAAACGTAGCTTCCCCAGGAATAATCCCAGGAACGGAAGTTTCTTCAGGAGTTCCATCACTATCCCCAGATCCTGCAAATAAAAATACTCCCCCGACTGCCAGGGCCAGGATAAAAATGATGACGGCGCCACCAATCAACAGCAGAGCAGCCTTACTTCCGCTCTTGGCTTCCGTAGAAGGTGGTGGAGCTACAGCTGCTTGGGGACTCGTTGGGACCGCGGTGGCGCTTGCTGTCGCTGCTGCAGCGGTAGCTGTGGCTGCTGTAGCCGCTGCAACTGGAGCAGTAGCAGCCGCGGCGGCACCAGCGGCAGCTGCTGCCGGTGCGACAATAGGAGCAAACGGGGGTGGCCCTTTTGGCGGCATCTGAAGAACCACGACTGTGATATTGTCTTTGCCACCCGCCTTGTTCGCCTTATCAATTAGCTCAGCGACACATGTATCTAAGTCAAAGTAGTGATTATAGAGTGACTCAACAACCGATTGGTCGGTAATCATATCGGTCAGGCCGTCACTGCAGATGAGCAGAGTATCGCCCTCGCGGATAACCATCCCTTGATTAGCTCTGGCGGCAACGGGTGATTGTCCTGTTTCAAGCTGCAACCGGTGATCAACTTCCACTTCTGATGATCCACCTAAATGGCGTCGAATGACATTGCGATTCGGATGCTTCTTTGCCTGTTCAGGGGAAAGCAATCCGGCTTCAATGGCTTCTTGGGCCCAGGTATGGTCCACGGAGATCTGACGCAGATAGCCATCGCGATACAGATAAATTCGACTGTCGCCGACATGCGCCGTAAACAGATGGTCATCGATTACGGCCGTCATCGCGATAGTCGTACTCATGCCCCGGAAATCGGGATTGTCACGACTGGCCTCATAGACCGCGCTATTTGCCGCTAGAATCGATTCTTCAAGATGATTGTTTATATTGTCGACTCGCCCCAGCCTGCTAAAGTAATTGTCGATTGCTTCAACGGCCAAGCGGCTAGCGACCTCGCCTGCGATTTGTCCCCCCACACCATCTGCCACAACACCCAGAATCAATTTATGACGGCCTTCGTATTTCCATGCGAATACGCCGAGCGAATCCTCGTTTGCCTTACCGCTCATTCCCTCATGGGAGTTCTGGGCGACGTTGAGTTCACCTGTGATGGCTACAGGATCCATAGTCTTCAGCTACTAATCTTTTCTGACAACTTGTAAAACATTACCCTAACTCTACCAGATATCTCAAAATAAGGGCATTGATTCAATAGTCCAATTCATCATCTTCTAGGGCTGTGAGGCATGTAGGGCTGTGTTGAAGTATCATCTGCGTCGTCCTCAGGTGGAGGCGGTTGTCCAGGAGATGCAGGTTGATTTGGCATAAAGGGTTGCGTGCCCATATCGTCAGCCAACGGTGGTGGAGCGGATGCGGGTCTTCTTGGCGCTTGCATAATCTGGGTTGAATCGTCGTCAGGACCGGCGCCGGAAAGATGAAAACGCAGATGAACCTGTCCAAAATGAATGTCATCTTTATCCTGGATATTCTGCGGTGTCAGGCTGACTTGTTGGTAATTGACATACGTTCCGCTAGCACTTCCCTCATCATATAGTTGGTATACGCTGCCACGTACCATAATCCGCGCGTGCAGTCGCGATACGCTTTTACTCTTGAACACGATCTGAGCCATGTTCTCATCCCTTCCAATAGCGATGCTATTTCCGGTAATGGGGATCATGCCAGTGTGTTCAGGTGCATTTTCCAGAGGCTCTAAATAGGCAGTAGGAGTTTTTGGCGCGGCAAAAGCTGGCATCATCACTTGGGTCGAATCGCCACTATCTGGTACCGCTACTGGCACGCCGACTGGCGCCGGAGATGGTTTTCGACGACGGAGGAGCACGATTGCGACAATCACCACGAAGAATAGTGCTAGCAGCGACGCCGCTCCAATGACGATACCTACAACGCCAAGATTATCCACTAGATTGGTTGTCTCTTCGCTCTCTGGCTCCGCAGCAGGCGCCGCTGTGGGCTGTACCGCAACCTCGGTTTCGACGGGCGCGGCAGGTCGCGCTACTTCAATATCCATCGGCAGCTCATCACTCTCGCCCACGATACCTAGTTCGTCGGTTGCACGTACGACCAGTGCGTATGTACCCTCATCTAATTCTGTTAGATCCCAATCGATGGACAGCAGACTGTTATCACTTAGTTCTGGGTCCTCGACGATTGTTTGTTCGACTCCATCCACGAGCAAAGCCGCCTCAGAAA
>DASRZI010000555.1:0-3183 GCA_035686605.1 Candidatus Zixiibacteriota bacterium | reverse complement strand
CCCATTGTCGCCAAATAGGTCTGCAAATAGACCGCGCGGGGGACCCAGCAACTGCGGTGTGTCTCGCAACTGCGAGGAGGGCACCTTCCCTGCCCTAAACCGTAAGCTAACCCCGCCGGCATTGGAAGGGACGAAACTGATTTCGAGAAGACCCCAGAGATATTTGTGGCCTTCTTGTTGCTATAGGGAGTATGGAGATCATGAAAAAGCAATATTCAAGCGCCATCCTAGTCTGCCTGCTGGTTGCAGTCTCAATTATTTCCGCTTGTAAACCATTGCCGGAGAACGATCAGCAAGAGGGTGCTCTAGAGGGGACAATCACGGTATCGGGAGCATGGGCTCTTTATCCGTTAATGATTCGCTGGGGCGAGGAATTCGAGCTTCTGCACCCAGGAGTAAGGTTCAATATTTCAGCCGGCGGTGCAGGCAAGGGAATGGCTGATACCTTAGCGGATGCAGTCGATATCGGCATGGTCTCCCGAGAAATCTACCCCGCGGAAATCGGGAAGGGAGCTTTCGGAGTCCCGGTTGCTAAAGATGCCGTATTTCTCACTGTCCATGAGAACAACCCCGTCATAGAAGACCTTCGAAAGAAAGGGGTCACTCGAGAGACACTCATCGGAATCTACATCAGCGGCGAGATTACGACCTGGGGGCAGGTCGTTGGCAGACCTGACATCGTGGATCCTATTCACGTCTTCACGAGATCCGACGCGGCTGGTGCACCAGCTACTTGGGCGGCATATCTTGGCAAGGCGCAAGAGGACTTGCGTGGGATAGGTGTATACGGCGACCCTGGAGTCTTGGAGGCTGTAATCCAAGATCCCCTGGGAATGGGCTTTAATAATCTGAACTTCGCTTTCGATTTATTGACCGGTGAGCCAGTCACGGGAGCGTTTGTTGTTCCTATTGATATTAATGAAAATGGAATGGTCGGCTCGGATGAGACGATAGTTTCCAAAGAGCAAGCCTTACTAGCGGTCTCTACGGGTAGATACCCATCGCCCCCTGCCCGCGATCTATATTTGGTAACCCTAGGAAAACCAACGGGGTTGACGGGTATCTTCATTAGATGGGCCTTGACCGATGGTCAGCAATACGTCGGGGAAGTCGGATACATCTCCGTTGCGGACAAGAAATTGGCAGAAGCGCTGAGTTCAATGGAATGAAACGCAGATCAGAAAAATGCTTATCCGGTTCTGGTCTGCTGTGAACCGGGGCATACACTTGGGGCAACGCACTAGACTCAAACGGCAATCTGTAGACCAGTTCGCCGGCAGATTGATGGGTTCACCTGCCATTGCAGCAGTACTGCTGGTGCCATTAATTGCCGGCGCCCTTTTAATGCGCGCTTATCCAATCCTGACCAATACACCCTTGAGCGAGTTGTTATCCAGCTCTATCTGGCATCCCCTAAAAGGCCAATTCGGTTTCTTTCCTTTCATCATGGGAACCCTGTCCGTAACGACAGTGAGCATGATTATTGCCGTCCCCTTGTCGCTATTGACGGCGATATACCTCGCCCAATACGCGCCCATGAGGGTTCGTTCACTTATGAAACCTCTCATCGACCTGTTAGCCGGGATACCTTCCGTGGTCTATGGAGTTTGGGGCGTTCTGACAATCGTGCCGATGATTCGCAACTTCGTAGCACCTGCTCTTAATCGATGGCTGGGTTTTATCCCCTGGTTCCGCAGCGACAATCCTACCGGCTATTGTATGCTTGCCGGAGGAGTCGTTCTGGCTGTGATGGTTTTCCCAATCATCATTGCAGTTGCCGAAGAAGTGATCCGCTCTGTTCCTGGCGGTTTGATCGAGGCCTCATTGGCCCTGGGAGCTACTCGGTGGCAGACGATCAAGCATGTGGTGCTGCGCCGGGCCGGGGCTGGGGTCCTGGCAGCTGTGGTGCTTGGATTTTCCCGGGCTTTTGGGGAAACGATGGCCGTAATGATGGTGGTGGGTAATGTTGCCAAGTCACCCAACTCAATATTCGACGCTGTTTACCCTCTTACAGCCCTCATCGCCAACAACTACGGTGAGATGATGTCCATTCCCTTGTACGATGCGGCGCTGCTTGGAGCAGCTTTGATCCTGTTAGTGGTTGTATTGGCGTTTAGCTTAGCATCACGGTTGGTCATTATTCGAATCATCCAGAGCGCGTAGGAATAGCAGACATGAATAGACGCAAAATAGAGGAGCACATCTTCATCGGTCTCATGGTTGGCTCCGCAGTGGTTGTGCTCGGCAGCCTTGCTCTTATCCTGGGCACAGTGATTTGGCGTGGGTTACCTGCTTTGAATCTCGAAATGCTTACCCAAACCCCGAAGGGTGGGTATTACTTAGGCGGTGGAGGGGGTATCCTAAACGCGATTACAGGTTCTCTTTGCCTTGCCGGAGGAGCAACCGGACTTGCTTTAGTGATCAGCTTGCCGATTGCGCTCTATATGCAATTTTACGTGACTCGCTCCCGCTACGCCGCGACAATTCGCCTGGCATTAGATGTGCTATGGGGAATACCCAGCATCGTCTATGGCGCCTTCGCATTCATTCTGATGCTCTGGCTGGGATTGAGAGCTTCGCTGTTAGGGGGCATCATCGCCTTGACGCTGCTTGAATTGCCGATCATGACCAGGGGAATGGACGAAGCTCTCGCTATGGTTCCGCCGGCATTGAAAGAAGCCTCGTATTCCTTGGGAGCCACCCGCCTGGAGACGGCGTTGAGGGTTATGGTTAAACAGTCCATGCCAGGGCTACTGACTGCAACTCTCTTAGCCTTTGGAAGAGGCATCGGAGATGCGGCATCCGTTCTATTCACAACCGGGTTCACCGATCACCTACCCGGCTCCCTCTTGGAGCCTGCTGCATCGCTGCCGCTTGCCATCTTCTTTCAGCTAAACACTCCCTTTCCCGTCGTGCAGGATCGAGCTTACGCATCAGCTTTAGTGTTGACGATCATCGTTCTTGGTTTGAGTATGATATCTCGTCGATTGACCGGGAAGCTGACAAAACACGTCATCCGATAGGAGAAAAACCATGCCAGGTTCTCATTTTCGGATCCAGAATCTCTGCGTCTGGCACGAAGAACACAAGATCCTAACAAATATCAACGTCGATATACCACCCAAGGGTGTGACCGCAATCATCGGTCCATCAGGCTGCGGTAAAACGACGCTCCTCAGATAC